>CAZBMT010000413.1:0-2502 GCA_964492645.1 uncultured Cyanobium sp.
CAGCGCCGAGTGGAGCGTGGGCGTGCGCAAGGTGTTCCGGGAGCTGCCGGAACTGGTCTGGTAGGTGGCCCCCGGCCCCGCGGGCGACGCCCCACCGCTGGTGCTGATCCACGGGATGTGGGACACCCCCCGCCTGTTCGACCCGTTGCAGCACCAGCTGGCCGGGCGCCGCGGGCCCCTGCTGATCCCCCACCTGCCCCACCGTTTCGGGCTGACGCCGATCGAGGAGCAGGCGGCCCTGCTCGGTCTCCACATCGAAGCGGCCTTCGGTGCGGTGCAGCCCATCGATCTGCTGGGCTTTTCGATGGGCGGGGTGATCGCCCGGACCTGGATCCAGCTGCGGGGCGGCCACCGGCGCACGCGGCGGCTGATCAGTGTGGGCAGTCCGCAGCAGGGCACCCTGACCGCCGGTCCCTGGCCCAGCTGGCCGATGGCCGGCATCGCCGACCTGAAGGCGGGCAGCCCCCTGCTGGTGCGGCTCAACAGCCACCTGGCCACCCTGGAGCCCGTGGAGTGCTGCAGCTACTACTGCCATCCGGACCTGATGGTGATGCCGGCCTGGCGCGCCGTGCTGCCGATCGGCCCGGGCCGCTGCCTGCCGGTGCGCTACCACCACCAGCTGATGACCCACCCGGCCGCCCTGCGGGCTTTGGTTGAGGAACTGCTGCGTCCCTAGCTTGGAGAGACAAGCAGGCGTGCCGACCGTGGATCTGTTGGCCATCTCGCTGCTGGTGCGCTGGCTGCTCGGCTGGGCCCTCTGCCTGCGCATGCCCAGGCTTCCCGCCTCCAGGGTCCAGGGCCAGCCGACGTTGTCGGTGCTGATCCCGGCCCGCAACGAGGAACACACCCTGCCGAAATTGCTTGCCGCCCTGGAGCTCCAGAGCCTCACCCCGCAGGAGGTGATCGTGATCGACGATCACTCCGATGACCGCACCGGCGCCATCGCCGCCGCCGCCGGCGTCACGGTGATGCGTCCGCCGCCGCTGGCCGAGGGCTGGTGCGGCAAGACCTGGGCCCTCCACCACGGCGTCCGCGCCAGCCGGGGGGAAACCCTGCTGTTCCTCGACGCCGATACCGAACCCCATCCCGAATTCCTGCAGCGCCTCGTGGCGACCCAGCAGGAACTGGGCGGCCTCGTTTCGGTGCAGCCCTTCCATCGCACCGAGAAGCCCTACGAGCTGCTCTCGGTGCTGTTTAACCTCGTGGGGCTGATGGCGGTGCCGATGGGCCGGGGCTGCGGGGTGGCCTTCGGGCCGGCCATGGCCACCAGCCGCAGCGACTACGACCGCATCGGCGGCCATGCGGCGGTCGCCGGCAAGGTGGTGGAGGACTGGTTTCTGGGCCACCTTTATGAGCAGGCGGGGCTGCCGGTGAGCGCCTACATCGGCCAGGGGCTGCTCGACTACCGCATGTATCCCGGCGGCCTCCAGGACATGGTGGTGGGCTTCGCCAAGAACTTCGCCACCGCCGCCGGGGAGGTGCGCTGGCGGTGGATGCTCGGCGTGGTCCTGTGGATCTCCGGCCTGTTCTGGGCGGCCTGGTGCCTGCCCGCCTCCCTGCTGGGCTGGCCGATGGTGGGGGATACCGCCGTGCTGCCCAACCTGCTGCTCTACGTCGCCTTCGCCGTGCAGCTGCTGGTGGTCACCCGCCGGATCGGCGATTTCGGCTGGATCTGCCTGATCTTTCCGATTCCCGTGCTCTTCTTCCTGGGGGTGTTCGTTCTGGCGATCCTGAATCTCGAGCGGGGCACGATCGAATGGAAGGGCCGGCGGTTTCCGACGCGCTAGCGGTGCTGGCCTGCGCCCTGGGCTGGCTGCTGTGGTCGGTGCTCATCGGCTGGCTGGCCCACCGGCTGCCCCCGCAGGCCCTGGATCACGACACCTGGATGACGGGACGGCGCCCCTGGCCGGAGAGCCGCAGCGGCTTCGAGAAGCGGCTCGCCATCCGCCGCTGGAAATCCCTGCTGCCCGATGCCGGCACGGCCTTCCCCGGAGGTGTGGCCAAGAACAGCCTGGTGGGACGGGACCGCGCCACCCTGCAGCGCCTGCTGGCGGAGACCCGCCGGGCCGAGCTGGTGCATCTGGCGCTCTGGCCCTTCTGGATCGTCACGGCCCTGTGGCTGCCGCCGGCCGGGGTGCTGATCAACCTGGTCTTCGCGACCCTGTCCAACCTGCCCTGCCTCTGGCTGCAGCGCTACAACCACCTGCGGGTGGAGCGCGCCCTGCAGGGCACGGTCCGCCGCCCCGGCCAGGGCTGAGGGCTCCCTCAGGCCCCCACCACCCCACTCTCCAGCTCGAGGTCCACGCCGATGCCGGCGTCCTCGGCATGGCGGGCCACCAGCAGCCGGTGACGGCCGCCCTCCAGGACGAAACCGTCGCGGGTTTCGTCGAACCAGGCGAGGCGGCGCAGCGGAATCCGGATCAGCAGCCGCTGGCTTCGGCCGGACTCCAGGTTCACCCGAGCGAAGCCCACCAGGGTGCGCAGTGTCCGCTCCGCCGTCTC
>CAZBMT010000414.1:0-2485 GCA_964492645.1 uncultured Cyanobium sp.
GCCCAGTAGCAGGTGGCCATGCACATCGGACAGGGCTCGGCGGAGGTGTAGAGGATGCAGCCGGGCAGCTTGAAGCTCTGCAGGGTGATGCAGGCCAGCCGGATCGCCTCCATCTCGCCGTGCCAGGTGGGATCGTGGCTCGCCACGACACGGTTCATCCCCTGGGAGATGACCACGCCATCCCGGACGATCACCGCCCCGAAGGCCCCGCCGGTGCCGTAGTCCAGGGCCGCCTTGCGGGACAGTGCGATGGCCTGGCGAAGGAAGGTCTCGTGGTCCGGCGTCGCTGCAGCCATGAACCCTCCCCCTCAGGCCCCACCGTACCCATGCCCACCCTGATCAGCCCCGCCCGACCAGCTCCAGGCCATCGGCCAGGGGGATCCCCTCCCGCTGGAAGCGGGCCACCAGGCGCCCCTGCAGCTCGCGGGAGCAAACCCACTGCTCGCCGGCCACGGTGGTGAGCAGCACGCTCACGGTGATGCCCTGCGGCCCGGTGGCGCTGACGCCCCGCAGCAGGGGGGGCGTCAGCAGCCGGGGTCCCCAGGCGGGGTCGGCATGGAACGCGGCGAGCTCCTCGGCCACCGCCGTCAGAGCCTGGCCGATGGCGCTGCAGCGATGGGAGATCAGCAGTTTCACCTCAACGCCGGAACGCAGCTTGGTGTGATTGACCACCCGGTCGAAGGCGCTGTTCTGGACCACCGCCACCCGGTGATCGAGACAGTGCAGCTGGGTGCTCAGCACGCCGACATCCACCACGTCGCCCTCGAGGCCATCGATCTCCACCCAGTCGCCGATGGCGTAGCGGTCTTCGATCAGGACGGCGAGGCCGGCGATGAAGTCCCGCAGCAGCCCCTGGAACACCAGCGCCAGGCCGCCCAGGAGGGCGCCGCCGGCCAGCAGCAGCGAGGAGGAGGCGGCACGGATCCCGGGAATGTCGATCAGGATCCAGCCGGCCGCCACCAGGATGCAGACCAGATCGATGAGGCGATGGCTCACCCGCAGCAGGCTGCGGTGCCGCTGCTCCCGGCGGGCCTGCTCCTCCACCGGCACCCTGGAGCCGTCGGCCCATTGGTGCAGCAGAAAGGTGGCCAGGGAGCGGGCCAGCAGGGCGGCCAGCCCCACCATCAGCACCTTGAGGAGCGAGTGAACCGGCTGGAGCAGCAACTGCAGACCCAGGGGCACCTTGCCCGGGACGGCCATCACCCCCAGGGCCAGCATGACCATCAGCTGCAGCAGCACCAGCAGCAGCAGCACCAGCCCGAAGACCTGGTGGAGCTGCAGGCGTTGCTCCAGGGCCCGGTCCGGGGTGGGGCTGCGGCGGCCGATGAGTCCGGCGCAGCGCACCCGGTTCCAGCGCCACAGCCAGAGGGTGGCGGCGGTGAGCAGGGCCAGCGCCAGTTGCACCATGAGGGTGAACTGCCAGCGGCGGCGCAGATCGGCCGGCTGCATCACCTGGCGGGCATGGCGCAGGCGGCTCTGCAACCGCTGCTGCCAGCGTTCCCCCAGGGCCAGGGCGCTGGTGCCGTTGAGGCTGGCATCGGCCCGGGTGACCGTGAGCAGCGGCAGGGGTTCGGAGCGTTCCGGCACCCTGGCCTCCAGCACCACATCCCCCCCCGGCAGCTGCCGGCGCTCCACCACCAGCTTCTCGGGGGCGCTCCCGGTGACCCCCTGGAGCGGCGACGGCTCACAGGCCCCGTCGCTTCCCCCCAGCACCCGCACCAGGATCCACTCGGCGATCTGTTCGCTCTCGCTGCAGAGGCGCTCGGGGTCGTAGAGCAGGCGCAGGTTGCCTTCGATCACCTCGGCGCGGCGCCGGGCGTCGGGGGCATTGGCCTGGTGGCCCACCACCGGGGAGGCCACGGTGAGGGCGGGAACGCCCAGGATCCGCACCTTGGCCAGCTCGAAACTGCCGGCGGCCACCACGCCAGCGGGGTCGGCCGCGCCCGTCCCGGGCCCACGGGCCCCGCTGCCATCGGCCGTGGCGGCGGCACCCGCCCCAGCCGGCGGCAGCCACCAGAGGCCGAGGGTCAGCAGGAGGGCGAGGGCCCCCAGCCACCAGGGGCGCGCCGCACCATGCCACCGGGAGCGCACCCTCACGGCGCCTGATCGGCCGGTTCGCGGAGCCGCGGCAGCAACTGCACCAGGTTGCAGGGGCGGGTGGTGGCGTCGAGCTGGTCGCGGATCAGCCGGTCCCAGGCGGTGGACACCGCATCGAGGGAGCCCGGCAGCACGAACACCACCGTGCCGTTGGCCACCCCGGCCAGGGCCCGGCTCTGCAGGGTGCTGGTGCCGATCGTCTCGAAGGAGAGCACCCGGAACAGCTCGCCGAAGCCCTCGATCGTCTTGTCGAGCAGGGGGGCCACCGCTTCGGGGGTGCCGTCGCGGCCGGTGAGTCCGGTGCCGCCGGAGCTGATCACCACCTGCACGGCGGGGTCGGCGATCCAGCGGCTCAGCTCGGCGCGGATGCGGTAGCGGTCGTCGGGCA
>CAZBMT010000415.1:0-2465 GCA_964492645.1 uncultured Cyanobium sp.
ACGCCCGATACGCCACCTTCCCCTCCCGCTCCCACAACGGCTCCGCACGACGGATGGGCCGCAGCGCGCCGGCAGGCCCCCGGGGCGACAGCCCGGCCGGTTGCCGGCGGACCAGCGTGATCAGCTCGTCCCTGCAGGCCCGGAGGCGTTCACGAATCTCCGGGGTGAGGACATCGGGCGGCGCGGAACAGCGGAGTTTGTCGCCGTTGAGGCTGAAGCGGACTCCCTGCGCGACAAGGCGGAGAAACAGAGCCTCGGAATCGGGGGGCGACGGTGATCCCGAACCGGACGACGTCATAGCTCGAAGACGTCCATCCCTGCATCGAAGTCACGGCCGCCAGCCTCGGAAACTCCGCTGGTCGCACCGACCTTCGCGGCAAGCTCGGCGATCGTGGGAGCCTGAAAGATGATGGAGATCGGCAAGGCCATCCCCAGCTCCTGGGCAAGACGAGCCATCAGTCGCGCCGCGGCAAGGGAATGGCCACCGAGTTGAAAGAAGTTGTCCTGGGTGCCGAAATCTTCGCGGCCCAGCACCAGCTGCCAAAGGCTGAAAAGGTGGTGCTCGAGCGTCGTCCGGGGAGCGGTGGGCAAGCTCCGGGGCAGGACATCCGCAGGCATCGGCAGCCGCCGGCGATCCAGTTTGCCGTTGGCGGTCAGAGGGAACGAGGACAACGGCAGGAATGCCTGCGGAATCATGTAGTCGGGGAGACTGGTCGCCAGATGCGCCCGCAGCTGGTCCGCCCCATCGCCGATCGCCTCCTGTGCAGCAGCCACTCCGGCCTCCTCTGCGGCCATCCAGTAGGCCACGAGCATGGGATGGCCAGGATGGTCCTCCCTGAGAATCACACAGGCCTGCCGAACGCCGGGAAGCTGGCAGAGGGCCGACTCGATTTCGGCGGGCTCGATGCGATAGCCACGCAGCTTGATCTGGTCGTCGGCACGCCCATGCAGGACAAGCACGCCTTCGGAAGTCCAGGAGGCCCGATCACCGGTTTTGTACAGCCGTTGCCCGGAGTCCGTGGCCAAGGGGTTCGGCAGGAAGCGCTCCTCCGTGAGCTCAGGCCGTCCGAGATAGCCGCGGGCCAGATCCTCGCCGCCCACGTGAAGTTCCCCGGGAACGCCGATCGGGCACGGCTGAAGCTGGGGATCCAGCACATGGACCTGCGTGTTCGGCAGCGGCGTGCCGATGGGAGGCCTGAGGGGCACCGGTGAGGTGACGGGGAAGAACGTCGAGGCCAGGCAGGTCTCGGTGGGGCCGTAGGAATGGATCAGAGAAACGGGCCCGGCAGCGAGCAGCTGCTCCGCGATCAGGGGTGTGAGGGACTCACCGCCGGCGATCAGGCTCATCGCCTGGGTCGTCTGGAATCCATGGTCGAGCAGGGCTGTCCACAGCGATGGTGTGGCCGTGGCATGGGTGCACCGGTGGCGATGGAGGGCCGCCAGGATCCTGGCCGGATCCCTGCGCTCCTCATCGTCGACCAGCACCACCGTGGCTCCGGCGGTGAGGGGAAGCAGCCATTCGCGACACGCCATGTCAAAGCCCAGGGAGGTGTGGAACAGCACGGCGTCACCGGCGCGAAGCGTCCAGATCCGGGTGTAGGCACTGCAGCGGCGGCTCAGGGCTCCATGGTCGACGCAGACACCCTTGGGGCGACCCGTGGAGCCGGATGTGTAGAGCACATAGGCAAGGGACTGCGGCGTGGCCCGCTCAGGCAGCCGATGGCTGTCGGCGGCGGCGCCCTGGCCCGGGATGGGATCCCCCTCCTCCAGGCACAGGAGGCGCGTGGACTCGAATGTCACCCGGCTGGAGAGGGCCCGGGTGCTGATGACGAGCGCAGGCTCCGCATCCGCCACGATCGTTCTGAGGCGATTCGGGGGCAGGGTGGGATCGAGGGGAAGGTAGGCGCCACCGGCCTTGAGGATGGCCAGCAGCGCCACCATCATCCCGATGGAGCGCTCGAGGTGGAGGCCGACGATCGTTTCCGGCTGGATGCCCTCAGCCACCAATCGATGGGCCAGCCGATCGGCGCGGCGGTCGAGTTCGCCGTAGCTGAGCCTCTCCTCCCCTGCCACCAGCGCCGTGGTCTCGGGTGCCTGGTCCGCCTGCTGCTCGACCAGCTGATGCACGCACCGACCGCTGCTGGCCAGGGAAGGGCCCTGGGCCCAGGTCGCCAGTCGTCGCTGCTCCTCCAGGGGCAGGATCTCCAGCCGGGAGATCGCTGCCTCGGGGTGCGCCAGAAGACTGCTGACGAGCGTTTTCAGATGATCGACCATGCGTGCGATCCGATCATCGGAAAAGAGATCGGTGCAATAGAAGATCTGCCCCTGCAGGGCCGCACCCTTGCGATGGAAGTGAAGATTCAGATCCACCAGGCATCGGTCCAGGGCGACGTCGAAGCTCCGGCAGTCGGCCCCCTCCAGGGCCAGCTCCGCCTCCGGCAGCTCCAGCAGCTGCAGAAACACCT
>CAZBMT010000416.1:0-2458 GCA_964492645.1 uncultured Cyanobium sp.
CTCCGGCACGATCAGCATCTCCGGCCGCTGCTGCTTGGCCTCCCGGGCAGCCCGCAGCTCCATCGCTCTGCGCCGCTGGCGCTGGCGGGTGGTCTCCTTCTTGCGCTTGCGCACCGCCACGGTGGGCTTGGCCTGGGCGCCGGCGGGGGTGCGGGGCTTGGCGGGCCGGGCCAGGCTGGCCTGGAGCACCATGGCCTCCTGTTCGCCGGCGTAGCCGCTGGTCTCGGCGGTGAGGGCATCATCGTTCTCGCCGATGATGTGCACCTTCTGGCGCTGCTTCTGCGGGGTGCGGCTGCGCAGGGCCTCGAGCTTGGCAGTGTCGTCCCAGTCGGGACGCCGGGCGCCGGGGGCGCGGGCGCCGGCCGGGGTGGGTGGCCGGAATCCGGGGCGTCGGGGCGCGGCCGGCGGGGTGGCGGTGGGGCGCGTCACGCCCTCGGTGTCGGCGCCGGTGTCGGTGCCGCCCTCGCTGCGGTCGGGACGCCGCGGCGGCGGCGCGGTGGGCCGGCCGGTGGGCTTCTGGAGCTGCATCAACTCGCCGGGGGCCATCGGCTTGCGCATGCCCGCGGGGATGCCCGGGCGACCGGGCGCCGCCGGACGGCCGGGCGCCGCGGCGCCCGTGCCCGCCGAGTCACGGCGGATCGGCTTGCCGACCAGTTCGAGCGGCGTGGGACCGGGACGCCCCGGCGCGGAGCCTGCCCTGGCGCCGGCGCTGCCGGGACGGATCGGGGCGGGCGCGCCGGGCCGTTGGGGCCGGGCGGAGGGTGGGGCGGGGCGGCTGCTGGTGGGGCCGCCCTGGCCGGGCTGGGGCCGGCCGACGAGCTGGGGCCTGGAGGCGGGTGGCCGGGTCGGTGCGCCGGCCTGGGCGGGCCGGCCAGGTGCCGGTGCCGGGGGGCGCTGGGGCGAGCCGGCCCTCACCGGGGGCTGGGAGGTGCGGTTGACCGGGGCCGGACTGGCGGGCTTCGGAGCCGCCGGAGGCTTGGCCGGTGGGGCCACGGAGGCCGGGCGGGCGGGCGGCGCCGGGACCGGCCGGGCCGGTGGGCCGCCGGGGGCGGGGGGCGTCGCCGGGCCAGCGGCGGGCTTGCCCATGATCGTGGGCGGTCGGCCGGCCGGTTTGCCGGCTTCGACAGGCCGCGGCCGCGCCGGGACGGGCGCCGGTGTTCCCGTGGGCCTGGGCCGCGCCGCCGGGGGTTCGGGGCGGGATGGTGCCGGGGCGCTCACCGGCGCCGGAGCCGCCGCCACGGGACGGGGCGCGGGGGGCCGGCTGGCGGGGGGAGCCGGTGGAGCGGAGGGGGGAGCGGCGGCGGCTGGGGCCGCGGGCGGAGCGCTGGCCCGGGGGGCGCTCACGGGAGCCGGAGCGGCCTTCTTCACCGCCAGGATCGCCTTGGCGGGGGGGGTGGGTGCCGGCGGTTCGGGCCGGGTCGGGGACGGGGTCGCGACGTTCACACCGATCAGAGAACGGATCCGGGAGGCCTCGTCATCACTGATGGAGCTGCTGTGGCTCTTGGCCGCAATGGAGAGCTTCTCGGCGGCATCGAGCACGTCCTTGTTGTCCAGGCCCAGGTCCTTCGACAGCTCGTAGATTCTCACTTTGCCGCTGCTGGTCATTCAGAAAGGTCTCCGTACGGTGGGGCCGAAAGGGCCCCGGGGCCGCACGCTCGTGGCGACCATGGTTCATCTTGCCTCAGAGGTCGCGGGGCCGATCGCTCCAGACGTGTCTCAAGGCTGGTGAGGATCGCCTCACTGACGGCGCAGCGCAGGCCGCGCTGGAGGCGGCGACGGCGGCGGGCTTCCTCCAGGCAGCTCGGTTGCGGGCACAGATAGGCCGATCGGCCCATCCCCCCATCCAGGCTCACCGTTCCATCCGCCTGTCGCACCACCCGCCAGAGCAGGGTGCGGTCGCACAGGCGGCGGCAGGAGACGCAGCGCCGCAGCACCGGTCGCCCGGCGGGCGACGTCACCGGACGTCCTCGCCAGGCGTCTCCCCGGCGGCATCGTCGAGCGGAGCTTCCGCCCGGTCGTTCCCCTCCCCGCCATCACCCTCCCCGTAGGACTCCTCGTCCTCCGGCAGGGGGTAGAGCTCCCGCAGGCGGGCGTCCTCCTCGGCGCGGGTGGCCTGCTCCGCCTCCAGCCGGGCCTCGGCCTCGGCCTGCAGGGCCTCCTCCTCCTGGCGCTGGGCGATCAGGGTCGCCACCTTCTCGTCCTCGCTGACCTGGTCGTACTCCTGGGCATCCTTGATGTCGATCTTCCAGCCGGTGAGGCGGGCCGCCAGGCGCACGTTCTGGCCTTCCCGGCCGATCGCCAGGCTCAGCTGATCGTGGGGCACGAGCACGTGGGCGTGGTGGCCTTCGGGATCCACCAGGCGCACCATCTCCACCCGCGCCGGGCTGAGGGAGTTGGCCAGGTACTGGGCCGGGTCCGGAGACCAGCGGATCACGTCGATCTTCTCGCCCCGCAGCTC
>CAZBMT010000417.1:0-2455 GCA_964492645.1 uncultured Cyanobium sp.
TGCGGGGGCGCAGGTTGAACAGGCTGAGGCGCGCCTTGCCGACGCGGCTGCCCAGACGGTCGCCCAGGGTGGAGAGGACTCCGCCGAGCACCAGGAGCGCGAGGATCAGCAGCCAACCCGACACCGTCTGCGCCTCGGTTTTGCGGTGCACCAAGTATCCCTGCCGGGGCCTCACGGCACCCGGCCCCAACCGCCCGCTCAGCTGAACCGCTTGGCCAGGGCGATGGGGTCGAAGACGGTGATCTTCTTGCGGTCGATCTGGACCAGGCCGTCGTTGCGCAGGTCGCCCAGCAGGCGGGTGATGGTGACGCGGGTCGAGCCGATCGCCTCGGCGATGGCCTGGTGGGAGAGGCGCAGGTCGATGGTGATCCCCTCGGTGCCGGGAACGCCGAAGTCGCGGCAAAGCACGAGCAGGAAGCTCACCAGCCGGGAGGACATGTCCCGGTGGGTGAGGGTCTCGATCATGGTCTCGGTCTGGAGGATGCGGGAGGAGAGGCCCTGGAGCAGCAGCAGGCCGACGCTGGCGTCCTGCTCGATGGCGCGCCGCACCGAGGTGGCCGGGGCGGTGACCATCTCCACCCGGGTGAAGGCGATGGCGTGGTAGAAGCGGTCGGAGCGCTGGCCGGTGAGCAGGGAGAGCACCCCGAAGAGGCTGTTCTCGCGCAGCAGGGCCACGGTGATCTCCTCGCCCGACTCGTAGACGCGCGAGAGGCGCACGGCACCGCGTCGCAGGAGATAGACGCGCTCGGCCGGATCGCCGGGGAAGAAGATCGTCTTGCCGCGCTCGATGGTCTCGACGCTGCTGCCGGCCAGGCCGCGGATCACGTCGAGCAGGGTGGTGGCGGTGGTGCCGGGGGCGCCCATGGGGGTCACGGAACCGGGAGCTCCGCTGGATGGGCTGCTGGGATAGCGGCTGAAGCCACGCGTAGCGCCGACCATCAAGGCGTGGCGAATGGTGATGAACCTATGGATCGTCCTGGCCGATCCATGTAGCCAATGACACTCTTTAGCCGGTCGTCCGTGTGGCCGCAACCACCCTGGGCCCATCCGGCGCCACAGCCAGGGCCCGGCGCTGGGCCTCCTGCAGGGCGCGCAGGCCCGGTTCAGCCAGATCCAGCAGGGCGTCGAGGCGGGAGCGGGGGAAGGGGGCGCCCTCGGCGGTGCCCTGGATCTCCAGCAGCCGGCCCTGCTCGTCCATCACCACGTTGAGGTCCACCTCGGCGCGGGAATCCTCGGAGTAGTCGAGATCGAGCAGGGCCACACCGTCCACCAGGCCCACCGACACGGCCGACACCTGCTGGCGCAGGGGCGAGGCGGCCAGCACGCCCTGGTGCCGGAGGCGCTCCAGGGCGGCGGCCAGGGCGATCCAGGCGCCGGTGATCGAGGCGGTGCGGGTGCCGGCGTCGGCCTGGAGCACGTCGCAGTCGACCAGCAGGGTGCGCTCGCCGAGGGCCTCGAGATCGAGGGCGGCCCGCAGGCTGCGGCCGATGAGGCGCTGAATCTCCTGGGTGCGGCCGGAGAGCTTCATCAGCTCGCGGCCCTGGCGGCTGGGGGTGGAGGCCGGCAGCAGGCGGTATTCGGCGCTGAGCCAGCCGCTGCCGGAGCCCCTGCGCCAGCGGGGCACCTCGGGATCGAGGCAGACGCTGCAGAGCACCCGGGTGCGGCCGGCGGCGAACAGCACCGAGCTGAGGGCGAAGCCCATCGGATCCCAGTCGACGGCCACCGGGCGCAGGGCGTCGGCGGCGCGGCCGTCGTTGCGGGGGGCGTCGGCGGGAGTGGTCACGCGGCCTCTGGCGGAGCCGAGCCAGCGTAGAGGGCGCCGATGGTACGTCTGTTCCCAGCCACTACCGATGGTGTGCCGGGCTGTTCAGGCCCGCTACATTCGGGTGGTGAGGGCCGGAACACTGCGTTCGGCCGCTCGCTTCAACGTTTCCGTGGGGTGTCCATGACCGCCAGCCTCATCGACCCCGGCCACCCCCTGCGTACGGCCACCCCGGCGCGCACCGAGCCGCTGGCCCTGGTGCCCCCCCTGCGGCTGGTGAGCCAGCCGGAGGGGCTGCTGCAGATCCACACGGCGCCGTTCCGGGGCAGCTTCGCGGCGGTGTTCAGCCAGGCCCTGCGCAGCGCCGGGCTGGGCAGCCGGGTGCTGGTGAGCCAGTTCCTCAAGGGGGGCGTCGAGCAGGGGCCGGCGCGCAGCCTGACGCTGTGCGGCCGGCTGGAGTGGCTGCGGCCGGGCACGCCCCATTGCCTCGACGGGCCGCCGGGCTCGCAAGGGGAGGAGGGCGCCACGGCCGAGGAGGCGCTCGAAGCGGTAGCCCAGGTGTGGGAGGTGAGCCGCGGGCGGCTGCTCAAGGGCGATCTGGATCTGCTGGTGCTCGATGAGCTGGGGCTGGCGATCGCCCTGGGGTACCTGACCGCCGAGGCGGTGATCGAGGCGCTCGAGCAGCGGCCGGCC
>CAZBMT010000418.1:0-2449 GCA_964492645.1 uncultured Cyanobium sp.
GGACGCACTGCTGCCAGGGACCGTGAGCATCGAATCAGTGCTTGAGCTGGCGGTAGCAGAGCCACCAGTAAAGACTCAGCAGACCAGCCACCAGGGCCACGGCACGACCCACCGGATGGTCGATTCGGACCAGGCCAGCTCCGGCGATTACCAGCGCACTGCTGAGCAGCCGGGCGCCGTCGCGGCGGTTGCCGACATAGAAGCGGGGAGAGGCGGCGGACGGGGCCATCGCGGGGACGCTGCCTGGGGAGGCACTCAACCTAGGACTGGCCTGGACAGACTCCTGGCCAACAAAAAGCCGCCGGTTGGTCCGGCGGCCTGCGCCTTGAACGGGCCTCAAGGCGTCTGGTGATGGGGCGGACAGCAGGGCTTCAGCCGAGGCCCACCTGGGCCAGAATGCCCTGGCCGGTGAGAATTTCGGTCGCCAGGCCGATCACGAAGCCCATCATCGCCAGGCGGCCGTTCCAGGTTTCGGCGAAGTTGACGAAACCGAAGCGGGGCTGGGAAGCGTCAGACATGAAAGGAACCCTCGATGGTGCCAACATTGTAACGAAACATGGAGCGGTCTTGACAGTGGCAGCGGCTACAAAGGCGGGTGTGGGTTGCACGGTTGACAGCCGTGCTCGGCCATGGCAATAAACCCACGGCAGAGACAGGCCCCGGGCGCGGGCATCGGCGCCAGCCCCGGGTCGATCTGGGGGCCCGGGCTGGAGGACCGCCGGCGGCAGCCCCGGGCCCGCCTCCAGCACCATCTCGCGGCGCCCCTGCCCAGCGCCACCGATCTGGTGCTGGTCACCGATCTCGACGGCACCCTCCTGGAGGGCACCGTTTCGAGCCGCCAACGGGTCTACCGCTGGCTGGCCTCCCGGCGTCACCGGGTGCTGCAGGTGTTCAGCACCGGCAGGGATCTGCGCTCCGTCGCCCGGCTGCTGGCCACAGAGGCCGCCCTGGGACTCCATCCCCCCCACCTCGTGATCGGTGATGTGGGCTGCACCGTGGCCTGTGGCGCCAGCCTCACCCCCGTTGCCCTGGCTCTTGACCCAATCGAGGCCCTCTGGCGGGGACGGGCGGAGAAGGTGCTGCCCCTGCTGGCGCGGGTGCCGGGCCTCTCACCTGAACCCCTCAGCACCGACCGGCGCCTGGCCTACGGCATCGACCCCCTCAGGCTCGACACCACCCGGCTGGCGGCCATCGAGGCCCATGGGGTGGATTGCCTGGTCTCCGGCGACAAGTACCTCGACGTGCTGCCGCCCGGCGTCAACAAGGGCAGCACCCTGCTGGGCCTGCTGGAGTGGCTGGAGCTGGAACCCGGCCGGGTGGTCACCGCGGGGGATTCCCTCAATGACCTGGCCATGTTCGAGACCGGCCTGCAGAGCGTCATGGTGGGCAATGCCGAGCCCGCCCTGGTGCGGGCCCTGCCGGGGCTGGCCCGGACCTACCGCGCCCGTGCCCATGGCTGCCTGGGCATCCTGGAGGGGCTGCGCCACTTCGGCTTCGGCCATCTGCTCGACGGTCTGCCCTAGGGAAGCCTCGCCTTGGTGCGGGCGCTGGCGACGCCCTGGCGGGGATCCTCGGGCCAGGGGTGGCGGGGGTAGCGGCCGCGCAGTTCCCGGCGCACCTCGGCGTAGCCCTGGCTCCAGAACCCGGCCAGGTCGCTGGTGACCGCCGCCGGACGTCCGGCCGGGGAAAGCAGCTCCACCCGCACCGCCAGCCGCCCGTCCAGCACCGTCGGCCCTTCGTGGCAGCCGAACATCTCCTGCAGCTTCACCGCCAGCACCGGTGTGCCGCTGCCGTAGTCCAGCGGTACCCGGCGGCCGGACGGCACCGGCTGGCTGAGGGGCAGCAGCCGGTCCAGTTCCCGGCGCAGGGACCAATCCAGATCGCCCCAGAGAATCTCCACCAGATCGAGCTGCTGCAGATCCTGGAGGCTGCGCAGGCCGCCGAGGTGGGGGTCCAGCCAGGCCCCCGGGTCCTGCCGCAGCCGCTCCGGTGAACGGTCGGGCCAGGGCGCCCCCAGGTGCCGGTGGGCCAGCATCAGGCGCTGCTGCAGCTGGCGGCTGGCGCGGCACCAGGGGAGCACCTCCAGGCCGAGCCGCTCGAGACCCTCCAGCAGGGCCCGCTCCACCAGCTCCCCGCTGGCGTCCGGCCAGGGGCGGCGCTCCAGCACCAGGGCCCCGCTCCGCCGCAGCCGCTCGCAGCGCACCCGCTGGTCGGTGCCGTCCCAGCGGGCTTCGGTCTCCTCCACAACCTCCTCCGCCACCAGTTCCTCCAGACCGCTGCGGGAGAGGGCCACCGCCAGCCGCACCCGCGCCTCCTGGCCCTGGCCGTCGACAGTGGCGATCGCCAGGGCTTCGGCGGCGGCGAGGGGATCCCCCTTGGGCAGCACGGCGCCGCGACCGCTGCGCATCAGGAAGCGCCCATCGCCCCGGCCCCGGCCCAGGGCCAGCCG
>CAZBMT010000419.1:0-2446 GCA_964492645.1 uncultured Cyanobium sp.
TCACGGAGCCGCCTCCGACGAATTCGCGACCGATGAGGCGCACCTCGGCGGCCTTGGTCATGGCGTCCGCCGCCTCGATGGCGGGCACCAGACCGCGGGTCTCGATCATGCCGAGGGCGATGCCCATGGTTTCGTTTGCCATTACCTGCTCCTGGAGGAGGGGGGTGGAATGTTCGTTGGCAACCTTGCTCCTCCGTCAAACCCTCCGTCAAGCGATTGGCAGCCGGGCGGCCATCAAGGTTTCCGGATCGGCTGATAAGGGCAACTGATCAGTGCAACATAAAAAGCAAGCTTCGCTTGATCACCGCCCCGCCGGCTGCCGCCCCTGAAGGCTCCCAGCCAATGGCGGCGGCTCAGAGCGGCTCGGCGCTCGAGACGAACCCGACACCCCCGTAGCGCTTCAGCAGGGGCCGCAGAGCGATGCCCATGGCCCCGAGCAGGTCGTCCTCGACGAACACGATCACGTGGGCATTGGCCCCCAGTCCGCTGAAGTCCATCGCTTCGGAGATCTCCCCCGAGGGGCCACTGCCGGTCACGTGCCGCATCACCGAGTAGCCCGTCGCCCCGGCCGCGGTGATGGTGCGGCAGACACGGCTGAGTTCCCGCTCGCTGAGAAACAGATCGATGCGTTTCATGGGGGACGGGGCGACGGGTCGGCAGGGGGTGGCGGGGGGCCGGCCTCAGCCGGGCGGAATGAACTGGCGGGTCAGCGCCAGGTAGAGCGGAATCCCGATCACCACATTGAAGGGGAAGGTGAGACCCAGGGCGGTGGAGATGTAGAGGCTGGGGTTGGCCTGCGGGACGGTCATGCGCATCGCCGCCGGCACGGCGATGTAGGAGGCGCTGGCGCAGAGGACCATGAACAGCAGGGTGTTGCCCTGCCCCAGCCCCAGGAGGCTGCTCACCAGCAGCCCCAGCAGGGCGTGCAGGGGTGGGGCCAGCAGGGAGAAGCCGATCAGGAACGCCCCCGCCTGCTTCAGGTCCCGCAGCCGCTGCGCCGCCACGATCCCCATGTCGAGCAGGAAGAAACACAGGGCGCCGTAGAACAGTTTCTCGGTGAAGGGATCCATCTTCGCCAGACCCGCCGGACTGAAGGCCGCCACCACATAGCCGATCACCAGGCTGCCGATCAGGAGATAGACCGAGCCGTTGAGAAAGGCCTCCTGGAGAATCTCCCGCCAGCGCAGACTGCCGCCACCGTTCTGCTGCTCTCCGGTGATCTCAGCATCCTCCGCGGGGGCCGAGAGCCTGGCCAGGATCACCCCCACCACGATCGCCGGCGATTCCATCAGGGCCAGGGCCGCCACCATGAAGCCGTCGAAACTCACCTCAACGACGTTGAGGAAGCTCTCGGCGGTGATGAAGGTGACGGCGCTGATCGAGCCGTAGGAGGCGGCGATGGCGGCGGCGTTGTAGCCGTCGAGGCGCAGCCGCAGGAACAGGAAGCTGCTCAGCGGCACCAGCAGCGACATCGCCACCGCCGCCCCGACCGTCAGCAGCACCTGGGGGCCCAGGCCGCTGTGGGCCAGTTCCATGCCCCCCTTGAAGCCGATCGCCAGCAGCAGATAGAGGGAGAACAGCTTGGGCAGCGGCGAGGGGATCTCCAGGTCGGAGCCCACCAGCACCCCCAGGATTCCCAGAAAGAAGAAGAGAACCGGCGCGGAGAGAAGGTTCTGTAGGACCAGGCTCGACTGCATCGCCCTCCGGCGCCCAAAGGGTGGAGGCAACCTAGGGGCGAATCCGGCCGCCAACCGTCACCGGTCGCGCAACGTTGCCCCGCCGGTCCGTCCGATCGCGAGCGAATTCCCTATCGTCCGCCCGGGGCAGGAACCCTGGAGTTCTCCGGGGGTGGAATGTTCAACCCGTCCTGCCCCACCCCTTCCCCCACCCCTCTGCACCACAATGGGGCCCCCCGTGGGCCCGGTTTGTCCCTTCCCCCTTCCCCCCCGGTGCTGGTGATCGCCAGCGGCAACCCCCACAAGGTGGCCGAGATCACGGCCATGCTCGAGGGGGTGGGTCCGGAGGTGGGGCTCGAGGTGCGGCAGCAGCCCCGGGACCTGGCGATCGAGGAGACGGGGCTCACCTACGCGGAGAATGCGCGCCTCAAGGCTTCCACGGTGGCGGCCCTCACCGGCTGCTGGTCGCTGGCGGACGATTCCGGCCTGGAGGTGGATGCCCTCGATGGCCGCCCCGGTCTCCACTCGGCCCGCTACGCCCCCACCGACCACGAGCGGATCCACCGCCTGCTCCAGGAGCTCGGCGATTCCCTCTATCGCGGCGGCACCTTCGTCAGCGCCATGGCCCTGGCCGATCCCGGCGGCACGGTGGTGCTGGAGTCCCAGGGGGTCTGCCGGGGCCTGATGTGGCCCTGGGGACATAGTTTGGAGTATAGAACAGAACGGAGAGTTGGTGGTGGTGATCCACTGGGGTGTGTTCAACAGGTGAC
>CAZBMT010000420.1:0-2443 GCA_964492645.1 uncultured Cyanobium sp.
GCGCCGGAAAGGTCGTCTTCCACCATGGCGCCGCCGACGCCCGGGCGGGACGGCCGTTGTCCGATCCGCATCAGGGCCGCATCGGGAGCAGCATGGCGGCACCGGCTCCACCGATCCCATGCCTGCAGCGGCTCCGGCCCTTGACCAGCTCCACCAGCACCTGCACACCACCCGCCTGCTGGGCTCGATCAGCAGCACCCTCTATTTCGACCAGAACACGGTGATGCCCGCCGCCGGCGCCCCCTGGCGCGGCGAACAGCTGGCCCTGCTGGCCGCCCAGCTGCACGAGCGCCTGATCAGTGACGCCTACGCCGATCTGGTCGCCGCGGCGGAGGCCGAGCTCGATGGGGACGCCCCGCCCCAGCGGCGCCGCAACCTGCAGCTGCTGCGTCTGGAGCTGAACCGCCAGCGCTGCCTCGATCCGGCCCTGGTCACAGCCCTGGCCCGGGCCCAGTCCCACGGCAACGCCGTCTGGCAGGAGGCCCGGGCGGCCGACGCCTTCACCACCTTCGCCCCGGCGCTGCGGGAGCTGATCCGGCTGCGCCGCGAACAGGCCGGCCAGCTGGCGGACGCCGAACCGGTGGCCCGCAGCCCCTGGGAGATCCTGGCCCAGCCCTTCGAGCCCGACATCAGCAAGGCCCGGCTGACGGAGCTGTTCGCCCCCCTGGCGGCGGAGCTGCCGGAACTGCTGCAGACGGTGGCGGCCGCCCCGACCGCGCGCCCCCAGGAGCCGTTCGAGCTGTCGGAGGGTCTGCAGGAGCAGCTCTGCAGCGAGCTGCTGGACAGCTGGGGCTATGACGCCGCCCGCTGCCAGAGGGCCCGATCCGCCCACCCCTTCTCCTGCACCGTGGGCCCGCAGGACTTCCGCATCACCACCCGGGTGGTGGGGGGCCAGCCGTTCTCGGCCTTCCTGGCCACCGCCCATGAGTGGGGCCACTCCCTCTATGAACAGGGTCTGCCCCGCAGCGACGACCATTACTTCCCCTGGCCCCTGGGGGAGGCCACCTCGATGGGGGTGCACGAGTCCCAGTCGCTGTTCTGGGAGTGCCGGGTGGCCCGCAGCCGTGCCTTCGCCGAGCGCTGGCACCCCCGCTTCCAACGGGGGCTGGGCTCCGACCCATGGGGCGGTCCCCTGGGCTTCTGGCGGGCGCTCAATCCCCTCCGGCCCGGCCTGATCCGTGTCGAGGCCGATGAGCTCAGCTACAGCCTCCATATCGTGATGCGCTTCGAGCTGGAGCTGGCCCTGCTGGAGCAGGGGATGCCGGTGGAGGAGCTGCCCGCCGCCTGGAACCGGCGCATGGAGGAGCTCCTTGGGCTGCAGCCGGCCACGGACGCCGAGGGCTGCCTGCAGGACATCCACTGGGCCGAGGGGCTGTTCGGCTACTTCCCCTCCTACGCCCTGGGCCATCTCATCAGCGCCCAGATCTCGGAGTCCCTCGAGCAGGAGATCGGCCCCATCGAGGCCCTGGTGGCTGCGGGAGAGACGGCCGCCCTTCAGGACTGGCTCGCCAGCAACATCTGGCCCCACGGCCGCTCGGTGAACGCCGAGGAACTGGTCGAGGGGGTCACGGGCCGGCCCCTGGGCGCCCGGCCATTCCTCTCCTACCTGCGCACCAAGATCGGCGGGCTGACTGAGGCGGGCTTACCGGGGCGGGCTGACTGAGGCGGGCGAACGGCGGGGGCCAGAACAGGGGCTCCGGGAGCCCATGCCTAAGATGCCGCCGCAGAAAAGCCCCCGCCATGGCGAACATCGACCACGCTCCCAGCCGCACCATGCTGAACCTGCTGCATGTGCTGCCGGCCTTCGCCGATGAGGCCGAGCTGCGGCTCAACGCCATCGTGGAGCTCAACTCCAACACGATCAACAAGTACGAGCTGATCACCGAAACCGGCCACCTGAAGCTGGATCGGGTGGGCTATTCCTCCCTCGCCTACCCCTTCGCCTACGGCTGCATTCCCCGCACCTGGGACGAGGACGGCGATCCCCTCGACATCGAGATCGTCGGCGTCACCGAGCCCCTGGTGCCCGGCAGCCTGGTGGAGGCCCGCATCATCGGCATCATGTGCTTCGACGACGGCGGTGAGGTGGACGACAAGGTGATTGCCGTCCTGGCCGACGACAAGCGCATGGATCACATCACCAGCTATAACCAGCTGGGTGAGCACTGGCTCAAGGAAACCCAGTACTACTGGGAGCACTACAAGGATCTGAAGAAGCCCGGCACCTGCAAGGTCAACGGATTCCACGACGCCGGCGAGGCCGTTCGCATCATCAAGGAGTGCGAAAATCGCTATCTTTCCGACGTCGATCCCCGCCTGGTTGACTGACGTCCGTTGTCCGGCGCCGTCGCCGCGGCCCCTCCGCCCCCGGTCTCTCCTATCCCGTCCCGCCCATGTCGCGCTCCCTGGTCCTGTCCGTGCTCCTGACCACCGGCTGGGGGGC
>CAZBMT010000421.1:0-2441 GCA_964492645.1 uncultured Cyanobium sp.
GGCGGGTGCCCCTGCTGGCCCAGGTGGCGCTGGTGCTGGTGCTCGGTCTGTGGCTGAACGGCGGCCTGCACATGGACGGCGTGATGGACAGCGCCGATGGCCTGGCGGCGGGCGATCGCTGCCTGGAGGCGATGGCCGACAGCCGGGTGGGGGCGAGCGGCGTGCAGGCCCTGGCGCTGGTGCTGCTGCTGCGGGCCGGGGCCCTGGCGATGCTGGGCCCGGCGGCGCCGACGGCGCTGGTCTGGGCCGGGGTCGGCGGGCGGATGGCGCCCCTGCCCGCCATGGCCTGGTTCCCCTACCTGCGTCCCGGCGGCAGCGCCGCCTTCCATCGCGCCCACGGGGCCGCTCTGGCGGTGGAGCTGCGGCCCGCCCTGCTGCTGCTGCCGCCCCTGCTGCTGCTGCCCTGGCCTGGCCTGACCGCCTGGCCCGTGCCCGTCGGAGCGCTCGCCCTGCTGCCGGCCCTGCTGGTCCCCCTGATCCTGGGCCGCCGTCTCGGCGGCCACAGCGGCGACAGCTACGGCGCCTGCGTGGAGTGGACCGAGTCGCTGGGCCTGCTGCTCATCGCCGCGGTGCTGACGGCCTGGGCAGGCTGAGCCGGAAGGCGTTGGCCTGCGCCGGCAGCGCCTCGGCCACGGCCCTGGGCGGCACCACGAGCGCCAGCTCGCCGCCCAGGCTGCGGGCCAGATCGCGGCCGAGGGCGAGGCCGAGGCCGGTGCCTGGCAGCTCCTGGCCCCGGCTTCCCCGCACCCCCCGACCGAAGATCGCCTCCCGTTCCGCCTCGGCAATGGCCGGCCCGCCGTCCCAGACCGTGATGTCCAGCCCATCGCCGTCGTTGGCCCAGTGCAGGCCCACGGCGGCGCCGGGGGCGCTGTAGCGGAAGGCGTTCTCCAGCAGATTGGCCAGGATCTCCGCCACCGATCCGCTGTCGCCGCTCCAGTCCGGCAGGGCGCGGGGGCCATGCCACTCCCGGCCCTGCAGGGCCGCGGTGGCGGCCGCCCGCTGCAGCAGCGGTTCGAGCAGCCCGGCCAGGGGCTGGCCCTCGGGTCCGCTCAGCAGGGGCGGCAGCAGCAGGGGCTGGGGGGAGACGGGCGCGGCGAGCCGCCCCTCCGGGTGGACCAGGGCGCTGATTGCCTCCACATAACGGTTGATCTGGCGCTCCTCGGCCAGCAGGCCCTGCACCAGGGAGCGGTCGCTGTGGTCGGGACCGAGGCGCCGCAGCAGCAGCTGTCCGAAGGTGCGCAGGGCCGTGAGCGGGTTGCGCAGTTGGTGCAGCAGCAGGCCCAGTTGCTCCTCACGCTCCGTGAGCCGCTGGCGCAGCTCCCCGCCCTCCAGATCCAGCCGCAGGGCTTCGGTGAGGGCCAGGGCCACGGCCTGAAGCCGCTGGGCGAGCGGCTCCGGCCAGGGGTTGCGGGCGGCCTCCACCTGCAGGGCACCGAGCAGGCGCTGGCCATCCCGAAGGGGCAGCCAGCGCCGCTGCTCCGCCGGCACCCGCAGCCGGCTGACACTGTCAACCGCCGGCAGGGCCCGCTCGTCCGGGGGCCAGTGGCCCACCGGCAGCAGGCTGGGCTGACCCGTTTCCCCCTGCTGGGTGACGTAGACCACCAGGGACCGGACCTCAGGGCAGTCGATGAACTGGCCCAGCTGAAACCCCACCAGGGACAGAAACCGTTGCGAGACAGGCATCACCAGCCGCGGACCGGCTCCATCCGGAAATCTTTCAGGGGAGGCGTGTCGAAACGCAAAAAAAGTTTTAAGATCTTGGTAACGACCACTACTTCGCAGTCCTCGGACGGGCGGAAAGTTGCAGTCGTAACGGCCAGCGTTGCGCTTTGCCCGCAACCGAGGCTACAGCAGAGGCAGCTGCGCACCGCCTCTGTCCCGGCCATGACCTCCTCCGGGAGCCGGCCGGCGTTACCGACGGTGATTCTCTCCGACCAGCCCCAGGTCGACAGTCGTATGGACGTGGACCCGCCACCTCTGGGTGGTCGGTCCTCCCTGCCGTTCGTCGCCGGCTCCGGCCGCTATCGCACGTCTGCAGCCCCCCCCAACTCCACCCTTCGGTCTCCCTTCACCGGGATCCATGCCATGTCCAAGAAGCGCAAGCGGATCAGTCGCCGTCGTCTCGCAGGCCAGCGGGTCCTCGCCCATGTCCCGACCTTCAACCTCGAAACCGGCTCCCACAAACCGGTGACGGCGGCGCGCCGCTACATCGCCGAAACGGAGCTGACGGCTCCGGCGATCCTCAACGTGCGCCGCAACGAGCACACCACCGACCGCTTCTTCTGGGGGGAGAAGGGCCTGTTCAGCGCCCAGTACGCCGAAGAGAACCACTTCCTGTTCCCGTCCCTGCGGCTGATCGTCGACAGCATCGGCGAAGAGGTGCTTTTCGAGGGCCTCGAAGCCCTCGCCTCCGACGACTGGGAGGAGATGGAGGAGTACGA
>CAZBMT010000422.1:0-2439 GCA_964492645.1 uncultured Cyanobium sp.
CAGGTGGTGTGGGCCAGCCTGGCGCGACGCAGCGACCTGGACGTGCGGCGGCTGTTCACGGATCAGGGGGATCCGCCGCACCGCCATTGCGACCTGTTCGGCCTGTCGCTCAGCTGGGAGCTGGACGGGCCGGTGCTGCTCGACCTGCTGGAGCAGCAGGGCATCCCCCTCTGGAGTCACCAGCGGGGAGAGGACGACCCGATCGTGTTCGGTGGCGGCCCGGTGCTCACCGCCAATCCCGAGCCCCTGGCCCCCTTCTTCGATGTGGTGCTGCTCGGTGACGGCGAGCTGCTGCTGCCCGCCTTCATCGACGCGCTCCAGGCCGGCCGCGCCCTGCCCCGGTCCGAACGCCTGCGGCAGCTGGCCCGGGTTCCCGGGGTCTACGTGCCGGCGCTCTACGCCCCCCGCTATAACGCCGACGGCGCCCTGCTGGCGGTGGAGCCCACCGCCGCCGACCTGCCGGCGACCGTCGCCAAGCAGACCTGGCGCGGCAACACCCTCAGCCATTCCACGGTGATCACGCCGGAGGCGGCCTGGCCCTCGATCCACATGGTGGAGGTGGCCCGCAGCTGCCCGGAGCTCTGTCGCTTCTGCCTGGCCAGCTACCTGACCCTGCCGTTCCGCACCGCCTCCCTCGACGACGGTCTGATCCCAGCGGTGGAGACGGGGCTGGCGGTGACCCGGCGGCTCGGTCTGCTGGGGGCCTCGGTGACCCAGCACCCCCAGTTCGCCGACCTGCTCAGCTGGCTCGATCAGGACCGCTTCGAGGGCACCCGGGTGAGCGTCAGCTCGGTGCGGGCCGCCACGGTGACCCCCCAGCTGGGGCGGATCCTGGCCCGGAGGGGCAGCAAGTCACTCACGATCGCCATCGAGAGCGGCAGCGAACGGATGCGCCGGGTGGTGAACAAGAAGCTGGCCGGTGAGGAGATCTTCGCGGCGGCCCGCTACGCCAGGGAGGGGGGCCTCAGCGGCCTGAAGCTCTACGGCATGGCGGGCCTGCCGAGCGAGGAGGAGGCCGACATCGACGCCACCGCCGACCTGCTGCTGGCCCTGAAGAAGGCCACCCCGGGCCTTCGTCTCAGCCTCGGGGTGAGCACCTTCGTGCCCAAGGCCCACACCCCCTTCCAGTGGCAGGGGGTGCGCCCGGAGGCGGAGAAGCGCCTCAAGCGCCTGGCGCGGCGCCTGCAGCCCAGGGGCATCGAGCTGCGGCCGGAGAGCTACGGCTGGAGCGTGATCCAGGCCCTGCTCTCCCGCAGCGACCGCCGGCTGGCACCCGTGATCGCCGCGGCCCGCGGCCAGCACGACAGCCAGGGCGGCTGGAAGAAGGCCTACCGGGCAGCGCGCGCCGGCGAGGTGGCCGCACCCGCGGATCTGCCGGTCCCCCTGCCGGAGCCGCCCCCCTGGGAGGAGGTGGTCCATGCCACCTGGGGGGAGGAACGGGTGCTGCCCTGGAGCCATCTGGAGGGCCCGCTGCCGGCCGCCACCCTGCTCAGGCATCGGCAGGAGGCGCTGGCCGGCGATAGCAGCGCAGACCCGCCAGCAGCACCCAGCCCGCCACATTGACGCGGCTGTCGTAGAGGGGGATGTCGGTGGCGTGCAGGGCCACCAGCACCAGGGCGGCGGCCCACCAGGCCCGGTCGAACAGGGTGCCGCCGGCCATGCCGAGCCAGCCGGCCCGGGCCAGCAGCCACAGCACCAGGCCCACCACCAGGACGGCGACCGGCACCCCGTGGCTCATGGCCAGATCGATCGGCAGGTTGTGGGGATGGCCGTGCCAGAAGCCGGTGCGCATCGGGTAGATGATGCTGAAGGCGGCCGCCCCCCAGCCCAGCCAGGGCCGTTCGGCGATCAGCCCGAGCGCCACCTGCCACTGGGCCAGCCGGGTGATCGCCAGCGGTCGCTGGCCGCCGTGATCAAGGTCGATCAGCCGGCCCCAGATCGCCTCGGGCACCACCTGCCGGGCCAGCTCCTGCGGGGCCGCCGGCACCCAGGGCAGGGTCGACAGGCCGATCACCGCCAGCACCACCAGCAGCACCGGCAGCAGCCACAGCCAGCTGCCCGGCCCTGCCACCACGGGCACCGCCAGCATCAGGGCCCCCCAGGCATTGCGGGAATCGGTGAGGAACACCGCCGCCACCAGGGAAGCGGCGATCAGCAGCACCACCCCCCGCCGCCGCCAGCCGAGGCGGCCCTCCAGCAGGGCCGCCAGGGTGAAGGGCCAGGCCAGCACCATCCAGGCCCCGGCGATGTTGGCGTAGTCGAACAGGCCGGCCAGCCGCTCCGGCGGATTGCCGCCGGCCTTGATGTGCCAGATGATCAGGCCCCCCAGCCACTGGAAGGGTCCGCTCCAGCCCCACCAGATCTGACCCAGGCCGGTGAGGATCACCGGCACCGTGCCGGCCACCAGGGCCAGGGCCACACGGCGGCGGGCGGCGGGGG
>CAZBMT010000423.1:0-2429 GCA_964492645.1 uncultured Cyanobium sp.
CGGCCGGCCCCCCGCCGCTGAGCACCTGGATCAGGTCGAACACCCCCAGGGCCTGGGCCAGCCGGAACAGCAGGGCCAGGGCGAGGTAGGGCACCAGCAGCGGCAGGGTCAGACGGCGCAGGATCTGGAAGCGGCCGGCTCCCTCCAGTCGCAGGGCCTCCTCCAGATCCTCGGGAATGGTCTGGAGTCCCGCCAGCAGCAGCAGGGCCACGAACGGCAGGGTCTTCCAGACGTCCGCCAGGACCACGAAGAACCAGGTGGTGGCCGGGGTGGAGAGGAAGCCGTAGCTGTGGCCGCCCAGGGAGCGGATGGCGGCGTTGAGGGGGCCGTGGGGATCGTTGAGGATCCAGCGCCAGCCCAGGGCCATCACGGTGGTGGGCAGGGCCCAGGGCAGCAGGGTCAGGGCCCGCAGAGTCCCCCGCCCCCGCAGGGGGCGATGCAGCAGCAGGGCCAGCCCGAGGCCGCCGGCCAGTTCCAGCGCCACCGAGCAGACGGCGAAGCGCAGGGTCTGGAACGCATCCGTCCAGAAGCGGGCGTCATCGAGCAGCCGCCCCCAGTTGGCGCCCCCGTTCGATACCGGCTGCAGCCCGGTGAGCACCGAACTGGCCTGGAAGCTCAGCCAGCCGTAGCGCAGGAGCGGATAGAGGAACACCGCCAGCAGCAGCAGCAGGGCGGGCGCCATCATCAGCAGACTGGCCGCGCGGGGTTTCATCGGTCCATGGCAGGGCGGCCCCCTGCAGTGTCGCCCGCCGGTCCCGCCAGCGAGCGCAGAACCTGCAGGCTCTGGCGCTGGGCGGCCGCCATGGTTGGGCTGGCCCCTTCCTGGCCGGTGAGCATGCCGTTCACCTGCCGGGCCAGCAGGTCGCTGAGCTGGGCATAGGCCGGAGTGGGCGGACGCAGCTGGGGATGCTGCAGGGCCTGGCGCTGCACCGCCAGCAGCGGGGCACGGCGCTGCAGCTCGGGATCGTCGTAGAGCGCGCTCCATGTGGGGGCATAGCCCTGCTCGATGGCGAGCTGGCGCTGCACGACCGGACCGGTGAGCCAGCGGATCGCCGCCACCGCCTCCTGCGGATGGGGGCTTCCCTTGAGCAGGGAGAGGCCCCAGGTGCCCAGGGTGCCGCCCCCCTGTTCACCGGGGGCCCCCACCATCGCCGTGACGCCCACCTTGCCCCTCACCGCGCCTTCTCCCTTCTCGATCTCGCGCCAGGCGTAGGGCCAGTTGCGCAGGAAGGCGGCTTCACCGGCGGCGAATGACTGCAGGGCGTCGTTCTCGGCGTAGCTGGCCACAGCCTGTGGGCTCACCCCGTCCCGAAGCAGTGCCGCCAGCCACTGCGCCGCCGCCACGGCCTCCGGACTGTCCAGCTCCGTGCGTCCGCTGGAGCCGTTCCACCAGCGGGCTCCGAAGCCGTGGAGCACCTCCACCATCACGCAGCTCAACCCCTCGTACTGGCGCCCCTGCCAGAGGTAGCCCCAGCGGACCCTGCCGCGGCGCTGCAGATCCCTGGAGATCCTCACCAGTTCGTCGGTGTCTCGAGGGGGGCGCTCCATCAGGTCGGTGCGCCAGTAGAGCAGGCCGGTGTCGCCCGTCAGGGGCATGCGCCAGAGATGGCCGTCCAGGCCATTGCCCAGGCGGGCGCCGGGCTCCATGGCCGCCAGCACCTCCGGCCCGAACCAGCGGTCCAGGGGCTCGAACCAGCCGGCTGCCACGTAGCGGGCCAGCCAGCTGACATCCACCAGCAGCAGGTCGAAGGGGGCCTCCCCGAGCAGCAGGCTGCCGCTGGCGAGATCGGAGATGGTGTCGGTGTCCAGGGGGCCGCGGATGACCTCCAGGGACACGCCGGCGTTGGTGGCATTGAAGCGGGCCACCGGGTCGGCCACCGCGTCGGCCAAAGGGGCGGGCATCAGCACCCGCACCGGTACAGGTTCGGCGGCGGCCGCCGAAAGGCCCCAGAGGGGATGGCCGAAGGGGCCGGAACCCGACAGCAGCACCAGCAGCGCCACCCCCGAGAGCAGCGCCGGCAGGGTTGATGTCAGCCGTCTGGGGAGCGACCGCCACCGCCGCAGACAGAAGAAGGGGGGGCGAGCCGCCATCGGCCCACGTTAGGCGGCCTGCCCGGCGCGCCTGCCGCCACCGGCCCCGGCTTCAGAGGCCGCGCTGCATCAGCTGACCCATGAGGTCGGCACTGCGCTGCTGGAAGCCTGCCAGCTGGTTGGGCTCCAGGCCCCCCACCGCCAGACGGGCCATCTCGTAGATGTGGCGGCCGAGATCCTCGGCCAGTTGCTGGCTGGGGGATGGGCCGGCGGTGCCGGTGATCACGGCGCCGGAGGAGAGCTTCAGCAGTCCCTCCACCAGGGGGTGGCGCCGGTTGACCAGCAGCACATGGTGGTCGGGCAGGCCCGGCAGCCGTTGTTCCATCAGTGCCCCCATG
>CAZBMT010000424.1:0-2415 GCA_964492645.1 uncultured Cyanobium sp.
TGCCTGAGTTCGTGGCGCCGCGTTGACCGCTGCCACGAGCTCCCCAGTGCTGATCTGCGCGGCGTAGCCGGCGAAGCAGGCCAGGGCGGCGGCGTGGCGCTCCGGGGTCACCGCCTGGCAGGCGTCGTGGACGCACACCACCCGGTAGCCGCGGTCGGCGGCATCCTTCACCGTGTGGTCAATGCACTGGTCGGTGAGCAGGCCGATCACCACCAGGGTGCGGACGGACAGGTTGCGCAGCAGATAGTCGAGGACGGTGGAGCTGAAGGGGGAGGAGGAGCTCTTGGGCAGCACCAGCTCATCGCCAAGGGGCGCCAGCTCGGCGATCACCTCGGCGGCGCGGCTGCCGGGCGGGAAACCCATGCCGCAGCGCTTGTAGTCGAGGCTGCGGTCGCGCCCGTCGGCGGTGAGGTTGGCGATCACGGTGTGGATCACCTCCAGCCCGCCCTGGCGGGCTGCCGCCAGCACCCGCCGGGCGTTCGGCAGGGTGGCGGCGCGGAAGCGGCGATCGAAGTCCGGATCCCGGCGGGGCTGGGCGTCGCCGCAGGTGCCCTGCTGCAGGTCCACGAGCAGCAGGGCGGTGGCGCCGGGAGCGAACCATGGCTCCGTTGAGCACGGCGGCATGCGGGTGGCGGCGATCCGTCCAATCATGGCGACAGACGCTTGCCAGGCCCGTGTCCATTCCACCCGACTCCACGGCCGCCGAGCTGGCGGCGCAGGGGATCCGCTGGGTGGCGATCACCTGGGTGAACAACGCCGGGGCGCCGCTGGTGAAGGTGGTGCCCCTGGCCGGTTTCGAGGCGGCGGTGGCGACGGGGGTGGGCTTCTCGCCGGTGGCCGATGCCTTCGGCGCCGGCGGCGGCATCGATGCCGCCCATCGGCTGGCCCGGCCCGACGGCGACCTGCGCCTGCGGGCGGATCCGGCGGCCCTGGCGCCGCTGGAGCCGGCCAGCGGCTGGGCCTGGGCGCCGGGGGAGCGCTTCGAGCGCAGTGGCGCCCCCTACGCCGGCGACCAGCGCCATCTGTGCGGCCGCTGGATGGAGCAGCTGCGGCAGGCCGGGGTGGAGCTGCGGGCCGGCTTCGAGCTGGAGTGGCTGGTGGCCAGCCCCGCGGCCGACGGCACGCCGGCGCCGGCGATTCCCGGGGGGCCCTACGGCGCCGATCGGCTGGTGGAGGGCCTCGACTACGCCACGGCCCTGCTGGAGGCCCTGGAGGCGGCCGGCCTGCCCTGGCTGCAGTTCCACCCGGAGTACGGCGCCAGCCAGTTCGAGCTTTCGCTGGCGCCGGGCACGGCCCTGGAGGCCGCCGACCGGCTCGTGCACGCCAAGCTGCTGATCCAGCGGGTCAGCCGCCGTTTCGGCTGGCGCTGCAGCTTCAGCCCCAAGCCCAGCCTGGAGCGGGTGGGCAACGGCGGCCACCTGCACCTGAGCCTGCGGCGCGACGGGGCGCCGCTCCTGGAGGGCGGCACCGGCGAGGCCGGCCTCAGCGACGCGGGCGCCGGGGTGGTGGCGGCGCTGCTGGCGGAACTGCCGGCCCTGCTGGCCCTGGCCTGCCCCCTGGCGGTGTCCTACCGGCGGCTGGCCCCGGGCTCCTGGTCGGCCCCGTTCCAGGTGTGGGGCATCGAGAACCGGGAGGCCGCCCTGCGGCTGGTACCCGCCGCGGCCGACGGCGCCCCGGCCCATCTGGAGCTGAAGGTGGCGGACCTGGCCGCCAACCCCTACCTGCTGCTGGGGGCCGTGGCGGCCGTGGTGGCCGACGGCCTGGCGCGCCCCCGGCCCCTGGCGCCGCCGGTGGTCGGCGATCCGGCCAGCCTGCCCGCCGGCACGGCTGAGCGCCTCCCCGCCAACCTGGCGGAAGCCGCGGCCGCCTTCGCCGCCAGCGACCTGCTGCGCCGGGCCCTGGGGGAGGAACTGCACGGCTCCCTGGGCGACAGCCAGGCGGCGGAGGTGCGGCGCGGGGAGGGCTGCAGCGAAGCGGAGCTGGTGGCGGCGGACGCCTGGTGGCCGGTGGTGGGGGGGATCGGCTGAGGGCCGCCAAGCCATCCCCCCTCAGCCCGCCACCATCACCCGGTTGCGGCCGGCGGCCTTGGCGGCGTAGAGCGCACCATCAGCGTTGCGGAGGCCGGTTTCCAGCGCCGCCAGGCCCGTGCCCTCCACGATGGCCACGCCGGCCGAGAGGGTGAGACGCTGGCGCGGCGCGCCGGGGTGCGGCACCGCCGCCGCTGCCGCCCGCAGCCGCTCCAGCAGGGGCCCGGCCCCCCGGGCATCCACGCCCGGCAGCAGAAGCGCGAACTCCTCGCCGCCGACGCGGGCCAGCACGTCGCCCGGGCGCAGCACCGCCCGCATGGCGGCGGCCACCTCCCGCAGCACCACGTCGCCGGCGCCATGGCCCCAGCCGTCGTTGATGGCCTTGAAG
>CAZBMT010000425.1:0-2412 GCA_964492645.1 uncultured Cyanobium sp.
CCCGACCTGCACACCAGTGGGCGAATCCCCGGGGCTGATTGCAGGCGAAGGCGATCTGGGTCCCGAGGGGGAGCATGTCCGGCGCCAGCCGTTCCTGCAGCGCGGCGTCGATGTCCGGAAGGTGGGCGTTGGCCCTGGTCAGGATCCCTTCCAGGCTGTCCAGCCTGGTGGTGAACAGACGCTGAAGCTCGGTGATTTCTACGTTCCCCACGGGCCCCTGAGGCAGCGACCACCTCTCTACCTGTTCCGGGGCGTCATTGCCCCTGGGCTCGGCGTCAGGAGCGCCGTTCACTTCATGATCAGCACGTCCACCCCGGGCGAGCGACCCCGCACCATCACGCCCACGTCGTGGTCGCTGCGGTGGAACTGCAGGTTGATCTCCTCCTCCCCTAGCCGCAGTCCGTTGATATCCAGCATGTTCAGGCCCCTGGGCAGGCAGGGGTTGTGCAGGCGCACCTGCACCCGGTTGCTGCCGTGCTCCCGCTCGATCGCCATCCCGGTGATCGCCTCCAGCAGGCCGAACACGCTGGCGCTGGCCCAGGCCTGGGGGCTGCAGGCCACCGGGTAGAAGGTGGGCCCCTCCTCCTCCCGGCGCTGGAAGCCGCAGAACAGTTCCGGCAGCTGGAACATCGGCACGGCACTGGCGGCTTCGAACAGGCCGGTGAGGATCTGGAGGGTTTCGGAGCGGTGGCCGTACCGGGCCAGGCCCATGCCGATCAGGGCGTTGTCATGGGGCCAGATGGAGCCGTTGTGGTAGCTCATCGGGTTGTAGCGGCTCTCCCGTTCATCCAGGGTGCGAATGCCCCAGCCATTGAAGCTGGTGGGGGCCATCAGCTGCCGGGCCACCGCCGCCGCCGCCTCCGTGGAGGCGATGCCGGTCCAGAGGCAGTGGCCGGCGTTCGAGCTCCGCACCCGGCAGGGCTGGCCGTCGCCGTCGATGGCCAGGGCGTAGGAGTCGATCGAGGGCGACCAGAAGGCCCGGTGGAAGCGGTGGCGCAGGGCCGCGGCCTCCTCCTGCAGCCCCTCCGCTTCGACAGGCCTGCCCAGGCGGTGCAGGATCGAGGCGAAGGCGCGGCGGGCCCCATAGGCGTAGGCCTGCACTTCGCACAGGGCGATTGAGCCCTCGGCCAGCCGACCGTCGGCGTGGTGGATGGAGTCGTCGGAATCCTTCCAGCCCTGGTTGCGCAGCCCGTTCCCGGCCACCCGCAGATAACGGAGGAAGCCATCGGCGCTGCCGGCCTCGGCCCTGTGGATCCAGGCCATGGCCGCCTGCAGTTCGGGCAGCAGGCCGGCGATGAAGTCCCGGTCATCACTGCGGCAGAGATAGTCACCCGCCAGCATCAGAAACAGGGGCGTGGAGTCGACGGCTCCGTAATACCGGGAGAACGGGACTTCCCCGAGCGCCGCCATCTCTCCGAGCCGGGATTCGTGCAGGATCTTGCCCGCCTCCTCGTCATGGGCGGGGTCATCGGCCACCGCCTGGTGGTTGGCCAGATACCCCAGCACCCCCCGTGCCAGCCGGGGTTCCACCATCAGCATCTGGCGCGCCGTGATCAGGCCGTCGCGACCGAAGGGACAGCTGAACCAGGGCACCCCGGCGTAGGGGTAGAGGCCATCCTCCACCTGGCTGGCCAGCAGGTGCACATCGGAGAAGGAGCGCATCAGCCAGCTGTTGAAGGCCGGGTTGTCGCTGACCACCGAAGCGGCGCTGCGCCTGGCCTCCCGGAAGCGCTGGATCGTGGCGGCCATGGCGGCGTTGTAGTGATCTTCGGCGCCCAGCGGTACGGCGAGGGGATGGAAATCCAGCACCAGGAAGAGTCGCCGGGTCTGGCGGGGCTCCAGGGTCATCTCCAGCCCGATGTGCTCCACGCCCACGTCGTGGACCGGATCGCTGAGGCGCAGGACCGTCACCCGATCCTCCCCGTCCAGGCCCCCGTAGATCAGCTCCAGACTGCCCTCTACGCCGCGCCGGACGGTGCGGCCGCGCTCCGCCCGCGTGTAGCCCCGCACTTCGAAGATGTCACGGAAGTCTGCATCGAGCCGCAGGGTGAGCGGCATCGCCACCCGCCGGTCTCCGTAACTGGTGAAGCAGAACTGCTGCAGGCAGGCGGTGGCCGTCAGGACGGTGCTGCGCTCCAGGTGGACCGTCATGGCCGTCGGGCTGTCGGCACCGCCATCGTTGTTGCTGAGTTGGCTCACCAGCACGCCCACCGCTCCGAGCTCCGTGGAGCTCAGCACCAGCGGCGGCCGTCCCCACAGCAGCACCTGCAGCCGGCTGACATGGCGCGTGCCTCGGTGGAAGATGCCGGCCTCGTGCTGGAGGTCCGGGCAGATCTCACCGCGGGAATCCAGGATCGCGAAGGTTTCCTCGTTCTTGAGAACGAAGGGAGGCAGCGGATCAGGCATGCACCG
>CAZBMT010000426.1:0-2412 GCA_964492645.1 uncultured Cyanobium sp.
GGCCGGTACGTCAAAGACAGTCCTGGGCATGGCCCAGGCGGTCGGTGAGCTCGGAAAGGTCGCGCTTGAAGTCGGTGAGATCCAGCAAGGGGAAGCGAATCCGTCGATGGCCCGACCCTATCAGCGCCCCGCCTCCGGCCGCCCCGGGTGCTGCGGCGAGCCAGGCAGCCGGATCAGGGCATCAGCGAGCAGCAGCAGCCGACCGGCGATCAGCAGCTCGGTGCGGTCGCCCTGGGACGGCAGCGCCGCGCTGAGCTGGTCCCGGCAACGGCACAGGGCTGCCACCGCGTCAGGGGCGTCGCTGCCCTGGATCAGGGCCTCGAGCCGGGTCCGGCCGCCGTCCAGCAGCCGCGGGATCAGCCCGGGCGGCACCCAGGCCGCCGGGCCCTGCTCCCTGAGCAGCAGGCAGAGATCCCGCGCCGCGCTCATCACCGTGCTGCCGTGCTGCAGCTGCTGCTGGGCCCGCAGCACCGCGTCGTCCGGCTGGCCGTGGATCAGGGTCCGTTCCGCCGCCAGCTGGGGCAGCTGGCGGCGCAGGTCATTGCGGCGTTCCCGGAGGGCTGCGAAGCGTTGTTCCGGCTCGGAGACGGCTGGCAGGTGCTCCAGGCAGCGGGTCAGATCGCGCAGCCAGCCGTCACAGGAGGCCTGCCAGGCGCTGGAGGACCGCTGGCTATAGATCTGGCGCGACACCAGCACCCCCAGGAGCACCCCCAGGATCGTCATCACCGCGCGCCAGAAGCCGTAGTGCCACCAGGCATCGCCGTGGTTCATCAGGCTGCCCGCCACCACATGCCCGCCCACCACGAAGCCGCTGGTCAGACCGGCGGCGAACCCGAACAGCCGCACCAGAGTCAGTCCCACGAACACGCCGAGGGCGCTGGACAGGCCGCCCAGGATCCCCGCACCGATCACCACGGCGAGCAGTCCCAGCAGGGTGCCGATGATCCGCTCCCTGCCGGCCAGCACCCCGCCGCCCAGATCGGTCTCGAGAATGATGAGCATCCCCAGGGCCAGGAACAGGCCCTCCGGAAGCGCCAGGCGGTTGCAGGCGGCCACCACCAGCGCCAGCACCGTCCCGTTGCGCACGATCACGGCCGATCGCCCCGGCGCCTTCATGGTGCCGCCCCCAGGCTCCGCAACCGGAGCAGGGCCTCGCGGCAGGCGTCGGCGTCGAGGCAGCGCAGCACGGCCGGCACCCGGACCATGGCCACCGCGTGGCGCAGCGCCTGCTCGAGCGCCTCGTGCCGTTGCTGCATCCGATCACTGGCCAGGCCGTGGGCCTGGGGGCTGCGCAGCACGGTGGCGCGCACGGCGCAGTGGGCGCCGTAGGCACTGATCAGTTCCTCCGCCCCATCGTGGGAGCGGCCAGCCAGCAGGGCCTCGATCCGGCCCAGCAGAACACACTCGCTGTCCTCCAGGCGCTGCAACGGTGTGCGGAACCAGAACAGACGTTCGACGGCCATGCCCAGCAGCAGCCCCAGCAGGTGCCAGCCGGTCCTGTCGACGACGTACCAGCCCCCCATGCGTTCGTGGGCGGGAACCGCCAGGATCAGCACGGTCATGATCACCGCGTTCAGCAGGGTGGCCGGACTCAGCCCCAGCCGGCGGCCCAGCAGCTGGATGAGGATGTAGCTGATCCCGATGGCCAGCCTGTTGTGCAGGGCCTGGATGAGCAACACCACCACGGCGCCCCCGAACGCGGTGCCGATGATTCGCGCCCAGGCCGCCGCCCGTGACGCCTCCGGCGTGGGCAGCAGGCTGCGGGCGGCGCCGTAGACCACATAGAAGCCGTCGATGGCGTTGACGTCGGGTCCGGCGGCGGCGTGGATGCCGGCCGCGAGGAACCCGGCGAACCCCACCTGCAGGGCGTTGCGGATCTGCTGGGGCGAAGGGGAGCGGGGGAGCATCGAACTGACCGACCGGGCACCGCCGGGGGATCAGTCCCCAGGATGGCGGGCCTGCGCCGACGGCACGGGCGGATCTGGTGGGGCATGGACGGTCCCCTTAAGCTGCGCCACATCGCCCCCCGTGAGACCGGATGGAGATCCCTGGAGTCCCCCCAGAGCCATCCGGGCAGGACGCCGTGGAGGAGAAGCCGCCGGCCAAGGTGGAGATCTACACCTACCGCTTCTCCCCCGACTGCATCCGGGCCAAGGGTCTGCTGGACCGGCTGGGCGTCACCTACAACGAATTCATCATCGACGACGACGAAATCAACAAGGAGGTGATGATGAAACGCGCCGGTGGTCGCACCAGCGTTCCCCAGATCTTCATCGACGGCATCGCCATCGGCGGCTATGTCGAGCTCGCCAAGCTCAACACGTCCGGTGAGCTTGGCCCCATCCTGCGTCTGTCCGCGTGAGCCGCGATCGGGACGCCCAGCTGTTCGTGGTCGATCCGATCACGCGCCTG
>CAZBMT010000427.1:0-2410 GCA_964492645.1 uncultured Cyanobium sp.
CATCCCGGCCAGTGGGTGCAGGTGGCCCGGCGGATGGAGTCGGCCGGCGCCAGCGCCCTGGAGCTGAACATCTATTCCGTCCCCACCGATCCGGATCTCTCCAGCGCGGCGATCGAGAACCAGGTGCTGGAGATCGTCGCCGAGGTGCGCGCCGAGGTGACACTGCCGCTGGCGGTGAAGCTCAGCCCCTTCTTCACCAACTTCGGTGCCATGGCCAAGCGGCTCGCCGCCACTGGCGCCGATGGCCTGGTGCTGTTCAACCGCTTCTACCAGCCCGACATCGACATCGAGGAACTGGAGGTGCGGCCCAACCTGCTGCTTTCCACCCCCCACGACCTGCGGCTGCCCCTGCGCTGGATCGCCCTGCTGCACGGCCGCCACCCCCTGGATCTGGCGGCCACCGGCGGTGTGCACCGCGGCACCGATGTGGTGCGGCTGCTGATGGCAGGTGCGGTCATCACCCAGGTGGTGGCTGCGCTGCTGCGCCACGGCCCCGCCCGGCTCACCGGCCTGGAGGAGGAACTGAGTCAGTGGCTGCTGGAGCACGAGCACGCCACGGCCCGGGAGCTGATCGGCTGCATGAGCCAGCTGCGCTGCCCCGACCCAAGCGAGTACGAGCGCTCCCAGTACATGCGCGCCGTCCAGACCTTCCTGCCCGCCGATGCCGCGGCGGCGCCCGGTCCCTGGTGAGTGCTCCGCTGGCGGCGACGGCGCAGGTGGCCGCCGTGCGGGAGCTGGCGGCCGAGCTGGCGGCGATCTCCACCCGTCCCTGGACCCTGATGGAGGTGTGCGGCGGCCAGACCCACGCCATCGTGCGCTGGGGCCTCGACCAGCTGCTGCCCCCCGGGCTGCGGCTGATCCACGGGCCCGGCTGCCCGGTCTGCGTCACGCCCGCCGCCACGATCGATGCCGCCCGGGCCCTGGCCCGCCGGCCCGAGGTGATCCTCTGCTCCTACGGCGACATGCTGCGGGTGCCCGGCCGTGCCGCCGATGGCGGGCCGGGAGATCTGCTGGGGGTGCGGGCCGAGGGGGGCGACGTGCGCCTGCTCACCTCCCCGTTGGAGGCCCTGGCCCTGGCCAGGCGCCACCCCGACCGTGAGGTGGTGTTCCTGGCGGTGGGTTTCGAGACCACCGCCCCTGCCACGGCCCTGCTGGTGCGCCAGGCGATGGCGGCGGGGGTGTCCAACCTCTCCCTGCTGGCGGCCCATGTGCGGGTCCCCCCTGCCATGGAGGCGATCCTCACCGCTGAGGACAACCGGGTGCAGGGGTTCCTGGCGGCGGGGCACGTTTGCGCCGTGATGGGGACGGCGGAGCTGGAGCAGCTGGCGGACCGGCACCGGGTGCCTGTGGTGGTGAGCGGTTTCGAGCCCCTGGATCTGATGCAGGGCCTGGTGGCCTGTGTGCGGCAGCTGGAGCTGGGCGAGGCCCGGGTGGCGAATGCCTACGGCCGCGTGGTGCGGCAGCGGGGCAATCCGGCCGCCAGGGGCCTGCTGGAAGCGGTGTTCGAGCCGGTGGACCGGCCCTGGCGGGGCTTCGGCGTGATTCGCGGGGGTGGCCTGGGGCTGAGGGCGCCCTTCCGCCGCCTGGAGGCCGGGACCCGCTTCGCCGACCTGCCCGGCGGGCCCGAGGCTGGAGCCGACGGGATCTGCATCAGCGGCCCCATCCTGCAGGGACGGGCCAGCCCCCTGGACTGCCCGGCCTTCGGGACCGCCTGCACCCCGGAGCATCCGCTGGGGGCGCCGATGGTGTCCTCGGAGGGGGCCTGTGCCGCCTACCACCGCTACGGCCGCCGTGGCTGAACCGGCCCCGCCCGCCACCCCCCGCATCCAGCTGGCCCACGGCGGCGGCGGCACCCTGATGCAGCAGCTGATCGACGCTGAGCTGCGCCGTCTCTATGCCGATCCCGACCAGGTGCTGCACGACGCCGCCCGCCTGTCCCTGCCCCACGGCCGGCTCGCCTTCACCACCGACAGCTACGTGGTGCAGCCGCTGGAGTTCGAGGGGGGCGACATCGGCACCCTGGCGGTGACGGGCACCGCCAACGACCTGGCGATGGCCGGGGCCCGGCCCCTGGTGCTGAGCCTGGGCCTGATCCTGGAGGAGGGGCTGGAGCTGGCCCTGCTGCGCCGCATCGTGGCGTCGCTGGGGGCGGCGTCCCGCCGCTGCGGCGTGACCATCGTCACCGGCGACACCAAGGTGGTGGAGCGGGGCAAGGGGGACGGGGCCTTCCTCAACACCAGCGGCATCGGTCTGCTGGAGGTGGATGATCCGATCGATCCGCTGGCGATCGCCCCCGGCGACCAGCTCCTGGTGAGCGGCGACCTGGGCCGCCACGGGGTGGCGATCCTGGCCGCCCGCCACGACCTCGACCTGCAGCCCCCCCTGGCCACCGACTGCATGCCCCTGTGGC
>CAZBMT010000428.1:0-2408 GCA_964492645.1 uncultured Cyanobium sp.
GTGGCCAGCCCGGTGCCGCCGCCGATCGCCACGATGTTCGGGCCGCGGTTCAGCCGCCGCTGGGCCAGCAGGGCGTCCACCAGCAGGGTGTCCTTCTCCGGCGCCAGGGCCTGCTGGATCGCCCCGAAGCTGCGGCTCTGGCCGAGCCAGATCAGGGCGCCGCCGATCACCAGCACCAGCGGGCCGGTGATCCCCCGGGGCATCACCTGGGTGATGCGGTTCAGGGCCCAGCGGATCGTCTCCAGCGTCCAGTAGATCGGCTGCAGGTCGGCCCAGACGGCCGCCCCCAGCAGGGCGATCACCAGCCCCAGGCCCGAGGTGATCATCCAGCGCTTCACCACCAGGCCCGGCTGCAGCCAGCGGGCCGCCCGCCGCGAGCGGCTCATCAGGTCCTGCTGACGCAGGTCGCCGCGGCCCACCCAGCGGGGGCGCCCCGGGCGGGCGGCGCCCCGGCGCCGGCGGGCGTTCGCAGCGGGGCCTCGGACCGTCAAGGGCAGGGCGTGGCGACGCGGCACAGACCACCCGAACTGTACGGATGAAAAGCCCGTCCTGAACCGCCAGGATGGGGGCCGGGCCCCCGGGTCCCCCCTGCCGTGGTCCCTTGGCCTCCAGTCAACTCGCGCTGAAAGTTCCCCCGGCCATCCCTCCGGTGGCCCAGATGGAGAACCTCAGCATGCGCTGGGGACCCAACCTGGTCCTCGACCGTGTCGACCTCAGCCTTCTGCCGGGGGAACGCCTCGTGGTGGTGGGGCCCTCGGGCTCCGGCAAGTCCACCCTGCTGCGGCTGCTGGCGGGCCTGCAGCTGCCCACCTCCGGCCTGCTGCGCCTCCACGGCGAACCCCAGACCTACCTGCGCCTCGACCAGCGCCATCCCCCGGACGTGCGCCTGGTCTTCCAGAACCCCGCCCTGCTGGCCTCGCTCTCTGTGCGCGAGAACGTCGGCTTCCTCCTGTATCGCTTCAGCCGCCTCGGGGAGCGGGAGATCGCCGAACGGGTCGACCAGGCCCTGCAGGCCGTGGGGCTGGCGGGCATCGCCGACCGCATGCCCGGCGAGCTCAGCGGCGGCATGCAGAAGCGGGTCAGCTTCGCCCGCGCCCTGATCGACGACCCCACCCTGGACGCGGCCCGCACCCCCCTGCTGCTGTTCGACGAGCCCACCGCCGGTCTCGACCCGGTGGCCTGCACCCGCATCGAGGACCTGATCGTGCGCACCTCCCGCATCGTCCACGCCTCCACCCTGGTGGTGAGCCACGTGATGAGCACGATCGACCGCTGCGCCGAGCGCGTCGCCCTCCTCTACGACGGCCGCTTCCGCTGGAACGGCTCGGTCGAGGACTTCCGCGTCAGCACCAATCCCTATGTGGTGCAGTTTCGGAGCGGTAGTCTGCACGGACCGATGCAGCCGGCCGAGAACTGAGCCCATGCGCCGGAGTGTCCGTGAAGCCCTGGTCGGATTTTCCCTGCTGGCGGCGATCGCCAGCGGCCTGGGTCTGTGGTTCTGGCTGCGGGGAATCTCCCTGAGAGGCAACACCTGGACGATCCGGGCCAGCTTCGCCGACGCCGCCGGCCTGGCCGACCGCTCCCCGGTCACCTTCCGCGGGGTGCTGGTCGGCAGCGTCCGGCGGGTCACGGTCACCGACGCGGCCGTGGTGGCCGACCTCGAGATCACCGACCCCCGCCTGCGCCTGGCCCGGCCCCTGGTGGCCCGGGTCGGCAACGCCTCCCTGCTGGGGGGAGACGCCCAGGTGTCCCTGCTGGCGGGCGGTCCGCCCCTGCCGGCCAGCCTGCCGGGGCCGCGGGAGCGGGGCTGCAACAACACCCGCATGGTCTGCAACGGCGGCCAGGTGAAGGGAATCGCCGCGGCCAGCCTCGACACCGTCACCGAAACGGTCCAGGGCCTGCTCGACCAGGCCGAGAAGGAGCAGCTCGTTCACCAGATGGTGGCGGCCACCGCCGCCTTCTCCAAGACCGCCAAGGAGACCGAGCTGCTCACCAAGAGCGGCCAGGTCTTCCTGCGGGACGCCCAGGTGCTCGTCAACCAGCTCAACCGCTCGGCGGGCAAGGTGGACCCGATCCTGAGCAACCTCAACCTCGCCAGCGCCGATGCCGCCCGGGCCAGCAAGCATGTCGGCAACCTGGCGGCGGCGCTCGACAACCCGAAGACCGTGGCCGACCTGCAGGCCACCCTCACCAACGCCAAGCAGCTCACCGACCGCTGGTCGGCCGTCGGCGGCGATGTGAGCAAGCTCACGGGGGATCCCAAGTTCCTCGACGGCATCCGCAGCGTCTCGATCGGCCTGGGCCGTTTCTTCGAGGAGCTCTACCCCGCCGAGGTGGATGCGGCCCGCGACCGCAAGGCCCGGCAGGACGCCCGCCAGCAGGAGGCCAGGGCCGCCCGTCAGGCCGCC
>CAZBMT010000429.1:0-2390 GCA_964492645.1 uncultured Cyanobium sp.
TGACGAGCACGGCGCCGCGCAGGTCGTGGCCCCGCTGGATCGAGATGCGCCGGATCGCCTCGGCCATGCGCTCGATGGTGATGGTCAGCGCCCCCTGGGCCGCCAGCTCCGGCCCGGCCAGACCCAGCTGGCGGGCCAGGGCTTCGAAACGCTCCACCACCAGCCCCCGATCGGCCGGCTGATCGCCGCCGGGGCCGAACAGGCGCGGCAGCGCGTTCACAGGGAGCCGGCCCAGCAGCAGGTTGGCGTCGGTGATCGCCAGGGGCCCGCCGCGGCCGTAGCAGGCGGGGCCGGGGTTGGCGCCGGCCGAGCGGGGGCCCACCTGCAGACGCCCGTCCCGCACCTGCAGCACCGAGCCGCCCCCCGCCGCGACGGTATGGATCGGCAGCATCGGCGCCAGCAGCCGCAGGCCGTCGATCTCGCCCTGCTGGCAGCGCTCCCAGGCGGCCTCGCCGCGGCTGGCGTCGAAGTGGAAGACATCGCTGGAGGTGCCGCCCATGTCGAAGCCCAGGATCGGGACCTCGCCGAACCCGGCCGCCGCCGCCACCGCCACCGCCGCCACCATGCCGCCGGCTGGGCCGGAGAGGATCGTGTCCTTGGCCTGCAGCAGGGCGGGGGCCCGCAGGGCTCCGGCGGAGGTCATCACCCGCAGCGGGACGGTGGCCCCGATGGCGGCGCGCACCTGATCGAGATAGGCGCCCAGCACCGGGGCCAGGGAAGCCTCCAGCACGGCGGTGTCGAGACGGGGCACCAGCCGGGGCTGGCGGCTGAGCCCGTGGGAGAGCACCAACGGGCTGAAGCCCCTGGTCAGCAGCCAGCGGCCGAGGGCCTGCTCATGGTGCGGGTGGCGGCCGGCATGGAGCAGGGCCACGGCGATGCTGCGGAAGCCGTCGGAGCGGGCCCGGGCCAGGGCCATCTCCAGATCCGCATCCAGCTGCAGGGGCTCCAGTTCGGCACCGTCGGCCGCCAGCCGGCCGCCCACCTCGATCACCCGCAGGGGGGGCGGTTCGGGACGCCGGATCTGGAGGGCGAAGAGATCGGGGCGGTGCTGGTCGCCGATACGCTGCAGGTCGGCGAAGCCGCGCGTCACCAGCAGCAGCACTGGCGCCCCCTGGCGCTCCAGCAGGGCATTGGTGGCCACGGTGGTGCCCAGCCGTACGTCCTCCACGAGCCCGGGGGGGATCGGTTGGTCGGGCGCCAGCTGCAGAAGCTCCCGCACGGCGGCTACGGCGGGATCCTGCGGGGCTGCACCGTCCGCAGGGCGGGGCGGGTCGGAGAGTCGCTTGCGCACCAGCAGCTCGCCGCTGGGCGCACGGGCCACGACGTCGGTGAAGGTGCCGCCCCGGTCGATCCAGAACCGCCAGCCATCCACCACGGGCATCAGAAGGGGCAGGGAGACGGTGGCCCCTGAGGGAACCAGGGGAAGCAGGTTACGAGTTTGCGGAAAAACCGCCTGAACGGGGCGGAGGCTGGCGTGTCTGACTGGGAATGAAGAAGGGACTGGCTGGGACGATCTCCGTGGTCAACCAGCTGTGCGAGTCACCCCCGAAGCCGTTGCGGCGTTGCCCCGATCGCCTGATTCATCCATTGGCTCACCTGCATCAGGCGCTCTACGCTGTCGGAGGAGCTCCCATGGATCATCGGGCTGCCGCAGATCGCAGCCATGCCGACGCTGGCCTTGAACTCGGGGCTGTGGGTGCCTCGCTTGCGCATCCGTGGCAGCCCTATTCAGGGGCGGTACCTGCCCCACAGGTTAACGATGGACCCTGTCCAGAAAAGGCCGGACCACCTCCATGGAGGGATGGATGCAAAGCCCGAAGTAGCGTGCGGATTCTGATCAAGGGCGGTGGGCCGGTCTGCCTGACAGAGGTCAACCCGCGTCCGGCTGTCGACGCCGTTCCTCCACCGCCTCCCACAGCAGCAGGGTGCGTCCAGGCCACCTGGCATGCCGACGCCTCGAAATCCTCCGGGACCACCGTGAGGACCAGAGGAACCGGCGCTGTCGCCACATCCGGTGGATCGGGAATCATCGGCCCTCTTCGCATAGGTCCGTCCCGCAAGCCCCGACTGGTGATCCTTGAAGCGATGGTCGTTCTCAGGCCGCCAGAGGGACGTCGGCCCCGCAGCCTCTCTCCAGCTCTTCCCAGACCCGCCGGTAGGCAGCGGTCTGCACTGCGCTCCATGGCTGAGAGGCCGGGTGCCGCGCGGCCACCCGCCGGGCCAGCTCCTGCCGACTTCCGGGCGTGGTTCTCAGGCCCAGGACGGCCAAGGCCTCAGTGAAATCGGTTGAAGGTCCCATGGCTGTGATCAATCCACCGCTTATCACTGGATGCTCGCGGCTGGCGCCACAAGGACAAGGGGGGGATGCCGAAGGCGATGTGGATTGTCAT
>CAZBMT010000430.1:0-2388 GCA_964492645.1 uncultured Cyanobium sp.
CCGCCATCGGGCTGCTGGTCTTCGGACCCAAGCGGCTGCCCGAGCTCGGCAAGACGCTGGGGCGTACCCTGCGCGGCTTTCAGTCGGCCTCGCAGGAGTTCGAGAAGGAGTTCCGCACGGCCGTTGGCGCCGACCAGCCGACCGGGCAGCCGATCGACGTCTCCGGCCCCCCCGCTCCTATGGCACCGGCAGCCGAACCCGCCGCCATCACGGCTGCGGCTGAGCAGGCAACGCCGGCTGCCGTGGTCGAGGAGAGCGCCGCCCCCAGCAACGGCCCCGCCAGCTGAGGACGGCCATCCGTTGGATCTGCAACTGCTGGTGGGCCTGGGCAATCCCGGCCCCCGCTACGCCGACACCCGCCACAACGTCGGCTTCATGGTGCTGGAGCGGCTGGCCCGCGCCGGTGGCGCCAGCTTCCGCAACCAGGGCCGCCTGCATGGGCTGCTGGCCGAGACCGGCCAGGGGGACAAGCGGCTGCGGCTGCTGATGCCCCAGACCTTCATGAACGACAGCGGCCGCTCGATCCGCGCCGCCCTCGACTGGTTCCGGCTCGAACCCGCCCAGATGCTGGTGCTGGTGGACGACATGGACCTGCCCCTGGGGCGCCTGCGGGTCCGGGCGGCGGGCGGTGCCGGCGGCCACAACGGCCTGCGCAGCACGATCGCCCACCTGGGCAGCGAGTCCTTCGCCCGGCTGCGGATCGGCATCGGCGCCCCCGGCGAGACCCCAGAGGAGCGCCGGGCACGCACGGTGTCGCACGTGCTGGGCAGGTTCTCCGCCGCCGAGCGGCCGGCGCTGGAGGCGGTGCTGGCCGAGGTGGAGGCGGGCATCGACCTGATCCGGCGGGTGGGGCTGGAGAAGGCGGCCAACCGGTTGAACAGTTTTCGCGCCGATCCGCCGCCATCCTGAGAGCATCGACAGCGTCCCGTGAGCCGCCTTCCCGCCACCACCGCCCAGCTGCGGGTGCTGCGCCAGAGCTTCAGCCCCTGCCTGCTGGAGGGGGAGATCAGCGCCGGCGGCTTCCAGTGGCGCTTCCGCTGGGCCTTCGATCGGGGGGAACTGCAGGTGGAGCCGTCCCTGGGGCGCGCCCTGATCCAGGACGCCCTGCTGCGCTTCCTGCTCAAGGCCGACTACCAGCTCGAACCCGGCGGCGATTACGTGTTCACGGTGCGGGCGTCGTTCTGATCAGCTCCCGTCCCAGGCGCCGCTCCAGCAGCAGCTGGGCCACCACGTCGTCGACGTCCCGGGGGGGCACGCGCAGGCCCTGGGGCAGGAGCCGCCGCCAGCCCCGGGCGGGGAACAGCTCCCAGTAGCGGCGCCGCGCCGCCAGGGTGGTTCCCCGCTCATCCACCAGCTCCACCGCCAGCAGGGGCTGCAGGCGCCGCCGCCAGGGGCCGCTGCCGGTGCCGTCACCGAGCACCACGGCCGCCAGGGGCTGCTGGGCGTGCCACTGCTCCAGCCGCTCCCAGGCCGCCTCCGGGGGTAGCACCAGGGCCACGCGGATCTCCCGGCAGGCGGGGTCGGTGAGCACCAGGCCGCACTTGCTGCGGCCGGGATCGAGGCCGGCCAGGGGTCCGGGGCCCGCCGCTACGGCATCGGCCGCGATCATGGCCGCCCGGGGCGGATGGCGGCGTCCTTGCGGGGCCAGCGCAGCTCGACGCTGATCGGGTCGGGGGTGTCGGCGTTCTGGAGGGCCACGGCCTCCAGGTTGGCGGTGACGCCGGCGGGGCGCTCGCTGAGCTCGCGGGCCAGGGCGTTGAGGCTGGCGACATCGAACTGGAGGCCGTTGACCAGGGTGCCCTGGCGCTGGACCTTGGCGAAGGCGGCGGCCAGCAGCAGGTTGAGGCGGCTGCGGACGGCGTCGAGCTCGCGCACGTCGGGCTCCAGGGTGGTGCGGGAGAGGACTTCCCCCTGCTCCACCACCTGGCGGTAGGGGCGCAGGTCGGGGAAGGCGAGCACCTGGGCCTCGCCGCGCAGCACGTTGGCGGCCGAGCGGATGCTCACCACCCAGACGCCCGGGGTGGCGAGCAGCGATTCCAGCCGGTTGATGTCGCTGCGGGGCACCAGCAGGATCTGGCGGTTGGCGGGTTGGCCGGGCAGGAGCAGCTGGAAGGCGGCCCGGTTCGACTCCTGCAGCAGGGCGTCGATCACCTGCCTGGCCTGGTCGGGGCGCTGCAGCTGCACCTTGGCGGTGGCCAGGGGCTGGCCGCTGGCGATCACGACATCGCCGCGGCGCAGCGCGATGACATTGGTCTCCAGGTCCTTGAGTTCCTTCTCGCCGGCGGCGATGCGGCGGCGCACGCTGGCCAGCTCGGTCTCGGTGCGGCGGATCTCGGCGTCCCGGCCCTGGACCTCCCGGCTCAGCCGGGCCCGCTCGGCCTCCAGCCG
>CAZBMT010000431.1:0-2376 GCA_964492645.1 uncultured Cyanobium sp.
AGGAAGGCCATCAGCCGCGGGTAGAGCAGCAGGGCCCCCGGGTTGGTGAGGTGGATCCCATCGCTGTAGAGGAGGTCCCCATCCCTGTAGGTCGAGCAGTGGGAGGTTCCGGAGGGACAGAGGCTGTCGAAGGGCCGGAACAGTGCCGTCCCCGGAGTCGTCGCCACGAGTCGCTCCAGGAACCGATCCAGGGGCAGGAGATGGTCGAGCTGCTTCTGACGGGAGACCAGTTGCGGCCTGCATTGGGGAGCCGCAGCCCAGGCCGGCCGATACCATTCGCGCTGACACAACGTCAGAGGCCCACTGACGTTGTTGTCGGGGAAGGAGGGCATCGGCGCCACGATGATCAGTCCCGCGCCCCTTTGACGCAGGGCGCTGGCCAGGGAGCGGATGGCGTTGGCGTAGTCGGCCTCCGCCTGGAGACGCTGCGGTCCCTGCAACTGGTCGAAGTAACCAGCCAGATTGGAGACCAGAACGACCTGATCGCCGGCTGACAGGCTTGGCAGCAAGGCCCCGATCTGGTGGTCGGCGTGGGGTTTGCAGAGCCGGTAGCGATCCAGCCTGTCCCTGCCATTGCTCCAGGGGGAGAAGAAGGGGACAGGGCAGCCGCCTCGGGCAAGGAACGCAACGTCGTAGCGACCGTTTGCCTGGATCTTTCCACCCAGAGGGATCAGCATGTGGGTGAGGCTGTCCCCTTGGAAATGGAGAGTGGGCCGGCTCCCACCCGCCCTGGTCCGGCACTGTTCCGGCTGGGTCTCCCCGGGCACGGGATCCGTCGGTTCCTGGAAGCAGTGGGTTGTGTCGACGGTCGTGCCGTCAATGCGCTTCATGTTGACCGTACCGCCGACGGCATGGCTCCGGTTGCCCATGAAGAGTTTCCCCAGCAGGGGGCCCTGGAGTCCGGCGCTGAAGGCGGCGGCCACCAGGGTCATCGCTGGATAGGCCAGGCCGGGACGTCCCAGGCCAGGGATGGTGGAGGGGGCGAAGCGGAACAGGCACTCGAGCCGGTACGAGAGTGCCGTGCACAGGGTGATCAGCACCAGGATCGGCAGCAGGGTCAGGGCGTTGAACCCAACCGTCCAGCGCGCCAGCACGATCACCGGCCAGTGCCAGAGGTAGAGTGAGTACGACACCATGCCGATGGCCAGGCAGATGGGGTGGCAGAGCCAGCGGCCGATGCCACCGGCGGTCTGGAGCAGCAGCAGCAACGCCGCCGTCAGCGCCGTGATGCCAAGGGTGGTGCCCAGCCGCCAGGCCTCCGGCAGCAGCAGCAGGACCAGCAACGCCGCCATGGAAAGCAGGGCCAGAGGCTGACGCCAGCGGGGCAGCGCCAGCTTCCGGCCCACGTCGCGGGCGCTGCCACTGCCCCGATGCAGCAGGTAGGCGCAGCAGCCCGCCGTCAGTTCCCAGAAGCGGGCGGTAGTGAGGAAAAAGGCCTGCTCGGGGTTGCCCCGCAGGCTCAGGCCCAGAAAAAGCGCCAGGGAGAGTCCCAGCAGCAGCAGGCTGCCGACCTTGAGCCTCCGCAGGGCGCCGGCCCCGGCCCCGGCGACCCCCAGTCCGCAGAGCAGCAGCACCGCCGGCCAGACCAGATAGAACTGCTCCTCCACACCCAGCGACCAGGTGTGCATGAAGGCGTTGAAGTGATTGTCGGCGGCGAAATAATTCGAGCCCTGCCGCAGGAGATAAAGATTGGACACCCCGAAAAGGGCTGCCATGCCGGTCCGCATCACCGGCGCGAAGAAATCATCGAGTGGCGAGACCACCATCGAGAACAGGGCAGAAACGACGGCGATGTTCAGCACCAGCGCCGGCATCAGGCGCCGGATGCGGCGTCCGTAGAAGCGGCGCAGGAACTGCCAACGGCTGCCGTCCTGACGTGCCAGCAGCGAGGAGGTGACCACGTAGCCGGAGATGACGAAGAAGATGTCGACTCCGAGGAAGCCGCCCGGCAGCCAGTGGGGATCGAGGTGGTTGATCAGCACCGCGATGACGGCCACGGCCCGCAGGCCGTCGATCTCGGGCCGGTAGGCCTTCGAGCGCTGCGGTGACAGCAGCCCCGAGCCGAACAGCCGTACCAGAGGATCCACGCAACCCAGTCAGTTGTTGGCAAGGTAATGGCGGTCTGCCTGGGCCCTCGCGGAGCGGTCAGCTCTGACAAGCTGGGCCCACCTCGTTCGGCCCCATGGCGCCCTTCGGCCTCCCCGCTCTCCCCAACCTGCGGCGCGGCAGGAGCCCCTGGCAGCCCCCCGAGGCCAGCTGGTCGCGACCGTTCGGCCTGGGCTGGGACAAGCCCTACACGGTGCGCTACGCCAGCAACCTCGACGACGGCCCCAACCACGGCATGCCCCTGGGGGGCTTCGGCGCCGGCTGCCTGGG
>CAZBMT010000432.1:0-2373 GCA_964492645.1 uncultured Cyanobium sp.
CCACCCCGGCCTGGCGGGGCAGGATGCCGAGGATGGCCTGCACCAGGGTGCTCTTACCGGCCCCGTTGGGGCCCACCAGCGCCGTGTCGGATTCGGCCCGCAGCTGGAAGCTGACGTCATCGACAGCCGTGACCCCCTCGCGCCGCACGCTCAGGTGGCTGACTTCGAGAACCATTTCGGCCATGGCAGCAGCCTACCCAGAAGCCCCACCGCAGGCCGCCGCCGCCGAGAATGGTGCTTCAACGCTGCGTCCCTTTCCCTGCCATGACCTGCCTCGCCGTGACCGGAGCCTCAGGCAAGACGGGCTGGCGGGTGGTGGAGGAGGCCCTGGGCCGGGGCTGGCGGGTGAAGGCGATCCTGCGGCCGAGTTCCGAAGTGCCGCCGGGGCTGGCCGGTGCGGAGCTGGTGCGGCTGGAACTGGGGGATACCGACGCCCTGACGGCGGCGCTGGCGGGCTGCGACGCCCTGGTGATCGCCACCGGGGCGCGGCCGTCGGTGGATCTGGCCGGGCCGCTGAAGGTGGATGCCCTGGCGATGCGCCCCCAGATCGCCGCCTGCCAGGCGGCCGGGGTGAAGCGGGTGGTGCTGGTGAGCTCCCTGTGCAGCGGCCGCTGGCTGCACCCGCTGAATCTCTTTGGGCTGATCCTGGTGTGGAAGGGGGTGGGGGAGCGCTGGCTGGCGGCCAGCGGCCTGGAGTGGACGGTGGTGCGCCCCGGTGGACTGAAGGAAACCGAGCAGGGGATCGAGGCCGAGGGCATCCGTTTCAGCGGGCCCGATGAGCAGGAGAGCGACAGCATCCCGCGGCGGCTGGTGGCGCGGGTGTGCCTGGAAGCGGTGGAGAGCCCGGCGGCGATCGGGCGGATCATCGAGATCACCAGCAGCCCCCAGCAGCCGGCGCTGGGACTGGGGGAATGGCTGGCGAGCAGCGCCACCTGAGGGGGGCTGTAGGGTCGCCGCGGCGGTGGCGGCTGGATGCGCAAACCCACTCTCCTGCTGGTGTTGACGGTGCTGATCACCACCGGAGCCAGCTTCGCGGCGGCCAACCTGCTGCTGCGCCACGCCACCCCCAGAGCCCCGCGGGTGGCGGCGGCGCTGCCACCGCTACCGGGAGGCGTGGCCCTGGGGGATCCGACGCCGAAGTTCGTGGGAAAAACGCGGCTGCTGGCGGCGGAGGCGATCGATGCCACGGCCTGGGCGCCGATGAACCAGGCGCTGGTGCAGCTGGCTCGCCGTTACCTGGGTTTGCCGTTCAAGGGCTTCTCCCTCGATGGCGGCCCCAAGGAGCAGCTGGTGCTGGATCTGACCAACTTCGACTGCTTCCTGTTCGTGGAGCAGCTGCTGGCGCTGACCAACAGCCGCAAGGTGAACACCCAGAGCGAGGGGGTGGAGCGCTTCACCCAGCACGTGCGGCGGCTGCGCTACGTGGACGGCGAGGTGGACTACTGCCGCCGGCAGCATTACTTCAGCCGCTGGGCCGAGGCGGCCGAGCGCAACGGCTACGTGGTGAACCTCACCCCGTTCCTGCCGGGGGCCAGCCAGCGCAAAGTGGCGCTCAACTTCATGAGCAACCACGTGGCCAGCTACAAGCCGATGCGGCTGGCCCGCAACAAGCAGTGCATCACGGAGCTGGAGAAGGATCTGGTGATCAACCAGCCCTACATCCCGCTGGCGGCGCTGCCGAGGGTGCTGCCGTCGCTGCGCAATGGCGACATCTTCGGGCTGGTGACCAAGGTGCCGGGGCTGGACGTGACCCACGTGGGCTTCCTGGAGAAGCGCGACGGGGTGGTGAATGCGATCCACGCGGCGGAGGGGGCAGGGGTGATCCGCAGTGAGAACTTCGAAAAGTACGCGGCCCGGGTGCCGGATGTGATCGGGGTGGCGATTTATCGGCCGAGGCCGAATCATAGAAGGGAAAGCGATGCTAAACCGGGGGAATGAGGGCGAACATTTCAGCTTCCCCCAGAGACACACCATTGGAAAATTGAAATAACTCAATCCTGTGCTCCTTCGCAAGGAAGTAATTCGAAACCAGCAGCTTGTCGTTGGTCACGAAGTTCAGTTCAAGGTTAAAACCCATTCGCTGAACAGACAGAAGCTCAGTAGACATCAAGTCTGAGAACCTGACCGTGTCAAAGTTCAAAGGATTCAGGTCATAGTCATTAATCTGCTTCTGAGAACCACTCCTGAGGATCACGTAGGTATCGTCGCCTTCTCCACCATTGAGACTATCTGTTCCAGCACCAGAAAGGAGTCGATCCCGGCCTCGCCCTCCGACAAGGACATCATGACCAGAGCCTCCATCAAGGATATCATCTCCGTCATTGCCATTCAACCAATCGTTACCATTCCCACCCTTCAACACATCGTCAAACC
>CAZBMT010000433.1:0-2369 GCA_964492645.1 uncultured Cyanobium sp.
ATCGTGCCGGGGCTGAACACCCAGTACATCTCCCTGGCCAAGAACTCCTCCCTGGCTGTGGCGGTGGGCTACACCGACCTCTATTCCGTGGCCGAGACCACCCTCAACCAGACCGGCCGGGCCGTGGAGGTGATCCTGGTCCTCCTGGCGGCCTACCTCACCCTCGATCTGCTGATCTCGGCCCTGATGAACGGCCTCAACCACCTGGTCCAGATCCGGGAGCGCTGAGATGAACGTTCTGCTGCGGCGGCTGCGCGCCGAACTGTTCTCCACCCCCGCCGACGGGGCCCTGAGCATCGCCCTGATCACCCTGCTCGGCCTGGGGGCCTTCGGCTTCCTGCGCTGGGCCCTCACCCAGGCCCAGTGGGCCGTGGTTCGGGTGAACAGCACCCTGTTCGCCGTTGGGCGCTACCCGGTGGAGCAGCAGTGGCGCCTCTGGCTGCTCACCGCCCTGCTGGTGGCGGCCAGCGGCGCCACCTGGGGCCTGCTGCGCGCCCACCCACGCCCCGACCGCACCGGGGTGCAGTGGCCGCGCAACGACCGGCTGGCCCTGGCGCTGCTGGCCATGATCGCCCTCGCAGTGCCTTCGGCCCTCGGGCTGACCCTCGCCATCCAGACCCGCTGGTGGGGGCTCATCCTGCTCCTGGCCCTCTGCCGCTGGCTGGCCGGCCGCTACGGGCCGAACCTCTCCCCCACCGGGCGGCGGTTGGCCGCCCTGGTCTGGCCCCTGCTCTACCTGGGGGGCATGGTGCTGATCAGCGGCGGGCTGGGTCTGGTGGGGGTCCCACCGTCGGAATGGGGCGGCCTGCTGCTCACCCTGCTGGCCTCCAGCTTCGCCATCCTGCTCTGCTTCCCGATCGGTGTGCTGCTGGCCCTGGGCCGGCGCAGCGAGCTGCCCCTGCTGCGCTGGGGGTCGGTGCTCTACATCGAGTTCATCCGCGGCGCGCCGCTGATCACCCTGCTGTTCCTCGGCCAGAACATCCTCGGCTTCCTGCTGCCCGGCGGCCTGGCACCGGAGCGCGTCTGGCGGGCGGCCTGGGTGCTCACCTTCTTCGCCGCCGCCTACCTGGCGGAGGCGGTCCGCTCCGGCCTGGCGGCCGTGCCCCGGGGCCAGCTGGAGGCCGCCCGCTCCCTCGGCCTCTCCTACCCGAAGGCGCTCCAGCACGTGGTGCTGCCCCAGGCCCTGCGGGTGGCCCTGCCGGCGATGGTGGGCCAGTTCATCTCGCTCCTGCAGGACACCACCCTGCTGTCGCTGATCGGATTGCTGGAACTGCTCGGCACGGCCCGCACCGTGATGGCCAACCCGGCTTTCCTGGGCCGCAACGGTGAGGTGTACCTCACCCTGGCGGTGCTGTTCTGGGGCTGCTGTGCCGCCCTCGGGCTGGGCAGCCGGGCCCTGGAGCGCCGTCTCGATCCCCACGCGGTTCCCAGCGCCACCTGATCCGGCCAGGCCCCTCCCGACTTCCCCGCCACCGTCCCGTTTCCCGCCCCATGAGCCAGCCCAGCAGCGAACTGATGATCGAGGCGCGGGACGTCCAGAAGTGGTATCCCAACGGGTTCCATGCCCTGCGCGGCGCCAGCCTGCAGGTGCGGCGCGGCGAGGTGGTGGTGATCATGGGCCCCTCGGGATCGGGCAAGAGCACCTTCATCCGCACCTTCAACGCCCTGGAGGACTTCCAGAAGGGCAGCATCACCGTCGACGGCATCGTTCTCTCCAACGACCTGCGCAACATCGACGCCATCCGCCGCGAGGTGGGCATGGTGTTTCAGCAGTTCAACCTCTTCCCCCACCTCTCGGTGCTCGACAACCTCACCCTGGCGCCGGTGCTGGTGCGCAGGCGCCCGAAGGCCGAGGTGGAGAAACAGGCCCGGGCCCTGCTGGAGCGGGTGGGCATCGCCGAACAGGCCGGCAAGTACCCCGGCCAGCTCTCGGGGGGTCAGCAGCAGCGGGTGGCGATCGCCCGGGCGCTGTGCATGGAGCCGCGCATCCTGCTGTTCGATGAACCCACCAGCGCCCTCGACCCGGAGATGGTGCGGGAGGTGCTGGAGGTGATGCAGAATCTCGCCGCCGACGACATCACCATGGTGGTGGTGACCCACGAGGTGAAGTTCGCTCGCCACGTGGCCCACCGGGTGGTGCTGATGGCCGACGGCGAGGTGGTGGAGGAGGCCGAACCGGAGGTGTTCTTCACGAACCCCAGCCACCAGCGCACCCGGCGCTTCCTGGATCAGATCCTCTGAGGGAGGCCGCTAGCCCCTGGTCGCCCAGTCGGCGGCGTTGAGCTGCGGGAACAGCCCGTCCTCCCGCTCCACCCCCACCAGCCACTCCCGGGGCAGGTCGGTGCCGTGCTCGAGGGCATCGATCAACC
>CAZBMT010000434.1:0-2339 GCA_964492645.1 uncultured Cyanobium sp.
CGAACGGGAGCACGCCCGCCGCGGCGTGGCCCTGCTGGTGGGGGGCAGCGGGCTGTACCTCAAGGCCCTGCTGGCGGGCCTGCGGCCGCCGGCGGTGCCGCCCCAGCCCGCCCTGAGGGCCCAGTTCGCCGCCCTGGGCCAGCCGTTCTGCCACCGGATGCTGCGCCAGGCGGATCCGGCGGCGGCCGGCCGCATCGCCGCGGCGGATGCGGTCCGCACCAGCCGGGCCCTGGAGGTGTTCTACGCCACCGGCAGGCCCCTGTCGGCCCAGCAGGGCCAGTCCCCTCCCCCCTGGCGGGTGCTGGAACTGGGCCTGGATCCGGCCGATCTGCCCCAGCGCATCCGGCGCCGCACCGCCACCCTGTACGCCGACGGCCTGGTGGAGGAGACGGCGCAGCTGATCGAGCGCTTCGGGGCCGACTGCCCGCTGCTGGAAACGATCGGCTATGGCGAGGCCGCTCGGCTGCTGCGGGGGGAGCTGGAGCCCGACGCCGCCGTCGCCCTGACGGAGCGGCGCACCCGGCAGTACGCCAAGCGCCAGCGCACCTGGTTCCGGCGCCAGCACCGTCCCCTGTGGCTGACGGACGCCGCCGCGGCCCCGGCTTCCGAGGCGGATGTGCTTCAGCGTGCTCTGGGGGCGGCCACGGGCGGTTTATGGTGAAGGACTAATCGCCCCTGTGAATGCCTCCCCGTCCCCGTTTTGATCGCCGTGCTCCCGTGCGGGAGCTGCCCAACATCAACGACCGCATCAGCTACCCCAACCTTCGTGTGGTGGATGCGGACGGCAGTCAACTGGGAGTCATCACCCGAGAGGCGGCCCTCGACGTCGCCCGCGACCGCGAGCTGGATCTGGTCCTGGTGAGTGAGAAGGCCGATCCGCCGGTCTGCCGGATCATGGATTACGGCAAATACAAGTTCGAGCAGGAGAAAAAGGCCAAGGAGGCCAAGAAGAAGTCGCACCAGACCGAGGTCAAGGAGGTGAAGATGCGCTACAAGATCGACCTCCATGACTATCAGGTGCGCATCGGTCAGGCCGTGCGGTTCCTCAAGTCCGGTGACAAGGTGAAATGCACGGTGATCTTCCGGGGCCGGGAGATCCAGCACACGGCCCTGGCCGAGCAGCTGCTCTACCGCATGGCCAAGGACCTCGAGGAGAACGCCGAGATCCAGCAGCCCCCCAAGCGGGAAGGCCGCAACATGATCATGTTCCTGAGCCCGCGCAAGCAGGCGGCCGGCAAGCCGGCGGCCGCCGCGGCCGGCTGATCACCTGTCCGGCCCCAGCTGCAGTGCGAAGGTGTCCAGCAGCAGGGACCAGCCAGCCGCCGCCGAAGCGGGGTGGTGATCAGGGCGGGCCGCGCACATGAAGCCGTGGCCCCCTTCCAGCACCTCCAGCCGATGGGGGGGTGGGGCTGGCGTGGCCGAGGCGCGGGCGGCATTGGCTGCGGCCAGGGCCGTTGCGATCGCCGCGACGTCTCCGGCCGGGATGAGCGGATCCTCCCGGCCGCAGACGCACAGCAGGGTGCCGCCAATCGACGGCACCAGCTCCAGGCTGGGCGGGCCACCGCCGGGGCGGCCCGCGGCCACACCGGCCCCGTAGAAATCCACCGTGGCGGCCACCGCCGGCAGGCTCGCCGCAAGCAGGGCGACGTGGCCGCCGAAGCAGAAACCCACGCACCCCAGGCCGGCAGCGGCAGCCGCGGGGGGAAGCTGCTCCTGCAGCCAGTCGGCGGCCAGGCCCACATCGGCGAGCAGCTGGTCGGTGCAGGTGAGGTCCTTGTGGCTGCGACCGAGGGCCAGCGCATCGGGGTCGTAGCCCAGCTCCAGATCGGGGGCGGTGCGGGCGAACAGGGGCAGTGCCAGCGCCGCGTAGCCCGCCGCCGCCAGCCGCTCCGTCACCCCCCGGATCCAACCGTTAAGCCCAAAGACCTCCGGCAGCACCAGCACCCCGGCCCGGGGCGGGCCTCCGGCGGGCCGGGCCCACCAGCAGCGCAGCGGCACCTGCTCCGGCCGCCGGGGGTCAAGGGTCTGCCAGGAGGCGACGCAGGCGGAAGGGGACAAACCGGCACAGGGCAACCGGCACATGGTCGTATGCCAACGAGGGAATTGTCACGGGGCCCAAAGCTCCTTAGGGTGGCCGCCAGACCCAACTGGCTCCTCCGGCGTGCGATTCCACATTCAGCAGGAGAGCGACATCCCGGCGTCGACCCAGCTGTACAACCAGATCTGCTTCGCCATCGCCGCCCGGCACTACCCGCCGGGCCACCGGCTGCCGAGCACGCGCCAGCTGGCCATGCAGACCGGCCTGCACCGCAACACGATCAGCAAGGTCTACCGCCAGC
>CAZBMT010000435.1:0-2337 GCA_964492645.1 uncultured Cyanobium sp.
AGTTCTGCGGACGAGTGAACAGCTCGGTCAGCAGGGCCTCGCGGCTGCCTTCGGCTGCCGTGTAGCCGTACTCCCAGCGCACCAGGGGCGGCAGCGACATCAGGATCGATTCGGTGCGGCCGTTGGTCTGGAGGCCGAAGATCGTGCCCCGGTCGAACACCAGGTTGAACTCCACGTAGCGGCCGCGGCGGTAGAGCTGGAACTGGCGCTCCACCTCGCCCCAACCCAGCCCCTGGCGGCGCTCCACGATCGGCACGTAGCTCGGCAGGAAGGCGTTGCCGCAGGCCGAGGCCAGGGCGAAGAGCTGCTCCCAGTCCTGGTGGAGCGGCCCGATAGCCGTGCTGGCCGCCGCCGCCGGCCCCTCGGGGTCCCCACCCTTGTAGAGCACTCCGCCGGGGTCCTGGTAGTCGTAGAAGATGCCGCCCACGCCGCGGGTCTCGCCCCGGTGCTTGAGGAAGAAGTACTCGTCGCACCAGGGCTTGAACACGGTGTAGTACGCCGGATCCACCCCGTCGCAGGCCCCCTTGAGGGTGCGGTGGAAGTGGCGGGCGTCCTCCAGGAAGGGGTAGTAGGGGGTGAGGTCGGCGCCACCACCGAACCACCACACCGGCCCCGCCTCGAAATAGCGGTAGTTGAGGTGCACCGTGGGCACGTAGGGGTTGCGGGGGTGCAGCACCATCGACGTGCCGGTGGCGAACCAGCGGTGGCCCTCCGCCTCGGGGCGCTGGGACAGAATCGAGGGGGGCAGCCGCTCGCCCTCCACCTCGGAGAAGTTGACGCCCCCCTGCTCGAAGATGCGGCCGTCCTTCATCACCCGGGAGCGGCCGCCGCCGCCCTCCGGCCGCTCCCAGCTCTGCTCCTTGAAGTCGGCCCCGCCATCGAGGCTGGCCAGACCCGCGCAGATCGAATCCTGCAGGCCCGTCAGCAGGGCCTTGGCGCGGCTGCGGGAATCGGCAGGTGGCATCTCCATGGAATGGCAGCGCGGCGGACGCGAAACATCCGCACACCTTTTCAGCCCGTCGGGGGGTCCCACAAGGGTTCGAGAGCGTCTGTCACGGGGTGGGCAAGGGGCCGCCCCTAGGATCGGCCCCAACCCGACCCTGACGCCGCCGCATGGCCAGCGCCGACATCCTCCTTGAGGCCCTGCAGCCGCTCCGCGACGCCGGCAGTGGCCGCGGCCTGCTGGAGCTGGGCTGGATCAGCGACCTGCGCCAGCAGGGCAGCCGGGCGGTGTTCCGCCTCGCCCTGCCCGGTTTCGCCAGCAGCCAGCGGGAGCGTATCGCCGCCGAGGCCCGCAGCGCCCTGCTGGCCGTGGAGGGGATCAACGACGTCCAGATCGAACTGGCCCAGCCCGCCGCCGCCCCCTCCTCGGGCCCGATCGGCGCCGCCGGCCACGGCCCCGGCGGGCCCCAGCTGCCGGAACGGCAGGGCATCCCCGGCGTGCGCCACGTGATTGCCGTCAGCAGCGGCAAGGGCGGCGTGGGCAAGAGCACGGTGGCGGTGAACCTGGCCTGTGCCCTGGCCGCCTCCGGCCTGCGGGTGGGCCTGCTCGATGCCGACATCTACGGACCCAACGCGCCGACGATGCTCGGCGTGGCCGACCGCAGCCCCCGGGTCACCGGCAGCGGCAACGACCAGGTGCTGGAGCCGATCCAGACCTGCGGCATCGTCATGGTCTCGATGGGCCTGCTGATCCAGGAGAACCAGCCGGTGGTGTGGCGCGGGCCGATGCTGAACGGCATCATCCGCCAGTTCCTCTATCAGGTGAACTGGGGCGAGCGGGACGTGCTGGTGGTGGATCTGCCTCCCGGCACCGGCGATGCCCAGCTCACCCTGGCCCAGGCCGTGCCGATGGCCGGCGCAGTGATCGTCACCACCCCCCAGCTGGTTTCTCTGCAGGATGCCCGCCGCGGCCTGGCGATGTTCCTGCAGATGGGCGTGCCGGTGCTCGGAGTGGTGGAGAACATGACCGCCTTCATCCCCCCCGATCTGCCCGATCGCCGCTACCCCCTGTTCGGCAGCGGTGGCGGCCAGCGGCTGGCCGACGAGGCGGGTGTGCCCCTTCTGGCCCAGCTGCCCATGGAGATGCCCGTGCTCGAGGGTGGGGAGCGGGGCTTGCCGGTGGTGCTCTCGGCCCCGGGCTCCGCCAGCGCCCGTGCCTTCACCGAGCTGGCCGGGCGCCTGAGCGCCGGCTGCGCCCTCAGCCCCGCCCTCGCCTGAGGCGATGGCGGTCCTCAGCCCCCGGCGCGGTGGGTTCGCCGCCAAGGGGGCGAAGCGGCGCGGCCCCGGCTTCGACCCCATCCTCTGGGGTATCCCCATCGCCCTCACCCTGCTGGC
>CAZBMT010000436.1:0-2321 GCA_964492645.1 uncultured Cyanobium sp.
CCCCGACCCGCTTGAGCACCGCCTGCTGCAGGGGATGGTCCGCCTGCAGATAGCTCTCGAGGGGCCAGTGCATCTGACGGCAGGCGGCCAGGAAGGCCGCATGCTTGCCGGAGCAGTTGTGCTGCAGCGGGCTGCTGCCCCCGGCGGGCGTGGGGCACTGGAGGTCCTCGGTGTCGAGTTCGGCCCCCCAGAGCAGCTTGAACGCCTCCCGGGCATGCAGGGCGGTGCCGGCGTGGGAGGCGCAGGCGATCGCCAGGCTCCGCTCCCCGGCCCCCATCCGATCGGCGGCGCCGCTGCCCACGAACACGGTGGCCTGGAAGGGCTTGAGAGCCGAGCGCACGAAGCTGAGCTGCTGGGGGTCGCCGGCGCGCATCAGCACCCGGCCCCGCTGGTCGCACACCACCGCATGCACCCGGTGCCGGGACTCGACGATGCCGTTGCGCAGCAGGCGGACCTCCAGGGGGGGGATGCCGGGGCGGCCCGGGCCGGCGAAGCTGGAGGACAGGGTCATGGGGGTGGGGGAAGGACCGTGGAGGCCGACCTCAGAGAGCCTGGCAGAGCCCCGACCCGAGCAGCATCAGGGTGATGGCGATGGCGACCGCCTGGCGCAGGCGGGTAATCACCGGCTGCACCTGGTGGCGGGCCACCAGCAGATCCTGCTGGCGCCAGGTGATCGGCTTCTCCCACACCTGGCCGTCGTACCAGCCCGATTCCTCGTAGGCGACCCGTTCCGAAACCAGCCGCCGGTGCACGTAGGTCCAGCCGAGCCACTGCCGCAGCAGCAGGACCATCGGCAGCAGGACGGCGGCGGTGGCCGCAGCGACCACCAGACGGACGGGGTCGTGGCGCAGCGGAATGCTGCCGCTGGCCACCAGCAGCGCCGGTGGGAAGGAGAGCAGCCAGGCGAGGCCCAGGGCCCGCCCCAGTCCCGCCGGGCCGTTGGCGGGCCAGTGGAAGAACCAGGAGCGGCTGAGCTGGTCGTACTCCTGCAGGGGCCGCTGGGCCGGGGGCACCGGGCAGGGGGTGTCCTGGCTGGGCAGGCTCGGAACGCCGGCGGCCATCGCTGCGTCCCTCAGCCGCCGAGCTGGCCGGCGCCGCCCACCTCGAGCGGGGCGCCGGCATAGCGCTCCTGCTCGCCATGGCCCCAGAAGGACTCGAGGTCGTAGTAGCTGCGTTCCTGGGGGGTGAGCACGTGCACGATCAGCTCGCCGTAGTCGAGCAGCACCCAGCGGCCCTCGCTCTGGCCCTCGCGCCGCAGGGGCAGGCGGGAGGCGTCGATCTCGAGCCGGTCTTCCACGGAGCGGGCGATGGCCCTCACCTGCACGTCGCTGAGGCCGCTGCAGATGACGAACCAGTCGGCGAGGGAGGACACCTCATCGACCCGGATCAGACGGATGTCGACCGCCTTGCGGTCGTCGCAGGCCTCGGCCGCCAGCAGGGCCAGGTCACGGCTATCCATAGACGTTCTCGCTCGTGACCGACTGGCGGGAGCCCTGCTGCTGGGCCATCTCGGCGCGGGCCTTGCCGGCGCTCTTGCGCAGGGCCTCGAGGCGGTCTTCGTAGAAGGTGCGGCGGCGCTTCTTGCGCGTCTGCTCCACCAGCTCCTTGAGGGCACCCCCCAGGCTCTTGTAGGCGTTGGGCAGGCTGTAGCCGAAGCGGCAGGCCAGATCGATGGCCCGCTCGTCGGCCAGGATCGCATCCTGGAGACGCTTCTCGGAGTTGTTCTTGAGGTAAAGGCGGTAACCGGCGAAGCCCGACAGCCCCAGGGCCATCAGCAGCAGCAGGCCGTCCTGCACCCACAGCTCGCCGATGGCGCCCCCCAGGCCGATGGCCAGTGCGGCCATCTCCCAGCCGTCCCTCGGGATCGCGTCGTTCTGGATCCGGCCCACCTCGTGCCAGAAGAGCAGGTTGCGGTGGTCGAGGGCGAGGGCATCCCACTTCTCGAGATCCACCTGGATCTCCACCTCATCGCGGCCGATCTCTTCGATGGTGATGAGGGGAGGGTCGACGGAGGCGGCCGCTTCCACGAACACCCAGCTCTGCATCTCAGGGGGCAGCAACCCCTTCAGGCGCTGGAGTTCGCTCATCGGCGGCGTCTCGGGCGAAGGTATCCCGTCAGATTAGCGATTGCCTGCGGTGGAAGCGGCGCCGGCAGGCCGGTCTGGACGGCGACCGTGAGAGGCTGGGCGGGTTTGCCCGACAACGCCCTATGCCCCGCCGCACGGATCTGAGGCGCATCCTGCTGCTGGGGTCGGGACCGATCGTGATCGGCCAGGCCTGCGAGTTCGACTATTCCGGCACCCAGGCCTGCAAGGCCCTGC
>CAZBMT010000437.1:0-2315 GCA_964492645.1 uncultured Cyanobium sp.
CTTCCCGCTATCGGCCCGAGGCGATCGAGCAGCGCTGGCAACTGCAGTGGGAGCAGCTGGGACTGCACGCCACGCCCGACCCGCACCAGGACGGCGGCGAGCCGTACTACGCCCTGTCGATGTTCCCCTACCCATCGGGGAGCCTGCATATGGGCCACGTCCGCAACTACGTCATCACAGACGTGATCGCCCGGGCGGCCCGTCTGCGGGGACGGCAGGTGCTCCATCCCATGGGCTGGGACGCCTTCGGGCTGCCGGCGGAGAACGCCGCCATCGAGCGGGGCGTCGACCCTGGGGCCTGGACCGACCGCAACATCGCCCAGATGCGCGACCAGCTCAGGCGCCTGGGGCTCTCGATCGACTGGGACCGGGAGGTGGCCACCTGCCACGCCGATTACTACCGCTGGACCCAGTGGCTGTTCCTGCAGTTCCTCGACGCCGGCCTGGCCTACCGCAAGGAGGCGACCGTCAACTGGGACCCGATCGACCAGACCGTCCTGGCCAATGAACAGGTGGATGCGGAGGGCCGCTCCTGGCGCTCCGGTGCCCGGGTGGAGAAGCGCCGCCTGCGCCAGTGGTTCCTGAAGATCACCGCCTATGCCGATGCCCTGCTCGACGATCTGCCCAACCTGGAGGGCTGGCCGGAGCGGGTGCGCACGATGCAGGCCAACTGGATCGGCCGCTCCCTCGGCGCCGAACTCACCTTCACCGCCGAGAGCGGTGCCGCCATCACGGTCTTCACCACCCGGCCCGACACGATCCACGGGGCCACCTACGTGGTGCTGGCGCCGGAGCACCCCCTGGTGACCGAGCTGACCACCGACGACTGCCGGCTGTCGGTGACCGCCTTCTGCGATCTGGTCAGCCGCCAGAGCGAGCAGGAGCGGACGGCCGAGGACCGGCCCAAGCGGGGCGTGCCGATCGGTGCCTGGGTGCGCAACCCGGCCAGCGGCGAGCGCATCCCCATCTGGATCGCCGACTACGTCCTGGCCGACTACGGCACCGGTGCCGTGATGGGGGTTCCGGCCCACGACCAGCGCGACTTCGCCTTCGCCCGTCAGTACGAACTTCCCGTCAGGCGGGTGGTGATCCCCGAGGGGTCCGACCCCCACGCCTACGAGGGGCAGGCCTGGACCGAAGCCGGTGTGCTGATCGGCTCCGGTCGCTTCGACGGCCTGACCAGCGCCGAGGCCAAGTCGGCCATCGTCGCCTGGGCCGAGGAGCAGGGCTGGGGCCAGGGACGGGTGCAGTACCGCCTGCGCGACTGGCTGATCTCCCGCCAGCGCTACTGGGGCTGCCCCATTCCCGTGATTCACTGCGACAGCTGCGGCGTGGTGCCGGTCCCCGACGACCAGCTGCCGGTGGAACTGCCCCGGGACATTCCCCTGAGCGGCAAGGGAGGCACCCCCCTGGCCAGGTTGGAGTCGTGGGTGAACGTGCCCTGCCCGAACTGCGGCGCGGCTGCCAAGCGGGAGACCGACACCATGGACACCTTCATGTGCTCGTCCTGGTACTACCTGCGCTACAGCGATCCCCACAACGACCAGCGGCCGTTCGAGCGCAGCGCCGTCGACCGCTGGCTGCCCGTCGACCAGTACGTGGGCGGCATCGAGCACGCCATCCTGCATCTGCTCTACTCCCGCTTCTTCACCAAGGTGCTGCGGGACCGGGGCCTGCTGGGATTCTCTGAACCCTTCGCCCGGCTGCTCACCCAGGGCATGGTCCAGGGCATCACCTACCGCAACCCCCAGACCGGGCAGTACGTGGCGCCGGCCGCCGTCGCCGACCCCAGCGACCCCCGCGATCCCGTCAGCGGCGAGGTGCTGGAGGTCTTCTACGAGAAGATGTCCAAGTCGAAGCACAACGGCGTCGACCCGGCGGTGGTGATCGACCGCTACGGGGCCGACACGGCCCGCATGTTCATCCTGTTCAAGGCGCCCCCCGAAAAGGATCTGGAGTGGGATGACGCCGACGTGGAAGGCCAGTACCGCTTCCTGCAACGTCTCTGGCGTCTGGTGGACGGGGCCTACAGCCGTGGCCTGCGGCTGCCGGCACCTGACGCCCCGCGGCCGACGCCGGATCCCGCTTCCCTCAGGGAGGGCGAACGGGAGCTGCGCCGGGCCGTGCACACCGCCATCGCCGCCATCAGCGAGGACCTGGAGGGGGAGCTGCAGCTCAACACCGCCGTCTCCGAGCTGATGAAGCTCAGCAATGCCCTGGCTGCCCACCTGGAGGCGGCCGGCCCGGCCGTGGCCACCGAAGCGCTGGCCACCCTGCTGATCCTCCTGGCCCCCTTCGCGCCCCACCTGGCCGAG
>CAZBMT010000438.1:0-2310 GCA_964492645.1 uncultured Cyanobium sp.
CCCCGACCCGGCGGAGATCGCCCAGGGGCGGCTGGAGGCCCTGCTCAATTTCCAGACCCTGGTCAGCGAGCTGACGGGTCTGCCGATCGCCAACGCCTCCCTGCTGGATGAGGCCACCGCCGCCGCCGAGGCGATGGCGATGGCAGCGGCGGTCACGACGCGCCATGGCGCCCGCCGCTTCCTGGTCGACCGGGCCGTTCTGCCCCAGACCCTGGCCGTGCTCCACACCCGGGCCGAGCCCCTGGGGATCGCCATCGAGACGTTTGAAGCCGAAGCCGCCGCCCGCGGCCCCGAGTCCGTGCTGGGCGAGGAGGTGCTGGCCGATGATGTCTTCGGGCTGCTGCTGCAGCTGCCGGGCGTCGACGGGCGGCTCTGGGATCCTTCGCCGTTGCTGGCGGCGGCCCGCTCCGGCGGGGTGATCAGCACGGTGGCGGTGGATCCCCTGGCCCAGGCGCTGCTGGCCCCCGTGGGGGGCCTCGGGGCCGACATCGCCGTCGGCAGCCTCCAGCGCTACGGCGTGCCGATGGGCTTCGGCGGACCCCACGCCGCCTTCTTCGCCACCCGGGAGGATTTCAAGCGCCAGATCCCCGGCCGCTTGGTGGGGCAGTCGAAGGATGCGGAGGGCAACCCGGCCCTGCGGCTGGCCCTCCAGACCCGCGAGCAGCACATCCGGCGCGACAAGGCCACCAGCAACATCTGCACCGCCCAGGTGCTGCTTGCCGTGATGGCGAGCTTCTATGCCGTCCACCACGGCCCCGATGGCCTTGAGGCCATCGCCCGTCGGCTTCTGGTGCTGCGCCAGGGCCTGGTGCTCGCCCTGGACGCCCTGGGCCTGCCCGCCGATCCCGGCGCCGCCTTCGACACCGTCGTGGTGCGCACCAGCGCGGCCCCCGACCTGCGCCGGCGGGCGGTGGCCGCCGGTTTCAACCTGCGCTGCGGGGTCCGCGGCGACGACGGCCAGGACGCCCTGGCCATCAGCCTCGATGAACTCTCCACGGCCGAGGAGCTGGCCGCCCTGCTGGGTGCCCTGGCGCCGGACGCCGCCGCCGCCGCGGCGGCCCAGGCGGCGTTGCGGGCCGGTCTGTCCACCCTGGAGGCCCGGCCCCTGGCTGAGTTGCTCGACGGTGTGCCCCTGCGCCAGCTCCCCTGGCTGCGGCAGGACGTGTTCCACCGCTACCGCAGCGAGACCGAACTGCTGCGCTACATCCAGCGCCTGGTGAGCAAGGACCTGTCGCTCGTTCACGGGATGATCCCCCTGGGCAGCTGCACGATGAAGCTGAATGCCGCCGCCGAGCTGGCGCCGGTGAGCTGGCCGGCCTTCGCCCAGATCCACCCCTTCGCCCCCGCCGACCAGACCGCCGGCTACGCCGATCTGGTGGCGGATCTGGAGGCCTGGCTGGGGGCGATCACCGGTTTTGCCGGGGTGTCCCTGCAGCCCAACGCCGGCTCCCAGGGCGAGTACGCCGGCCTGATGGTGATCCGGGCCTGGCACCGCAGCCGCGGCGAAGGCCATCGCCAGGTGTGCCTGATTCCCACCAGCGCCCACGGCACCAATCCGGCCAGCGCCGTCATGGCCGGCATGCGGGTGGTGGCGGTGGCCTGCGACGCCCAGGGCAACATCGACATCGCCGACCTGGAGGCCAAGGCCGCGGCCCATGGCGCCGACCTGGCGGCCCTGATGGTCACCTACCCCTCCACCCACGGCGTGTTCGAGACCGCCATCCGCCGCATCTGCCAGGTGGTGCATGACCACGGGGGCCAGGTGTACCTGGACGGTGCCAACCTCAACGCCCAGGTGGGCCTCTGCAAGCCCGGTCTGTACGGCGCCGACGTCTGCCACCTCAATCTCCACAAGACCTTCTGCATCCCCCACGGGGGCGGTGGCCCCGGGGTGGGGCCGATCGGTGTGGCGGCCCACCTGGTGCCGTTTCTGCCCTCCCACCCCCTGGCCACCTCCGCGGGTGACCAGGCCATCGGCCCGGTGTCGGCGGCGCCCCTGGGCAGTGCGGGCATCCTGCCGATCAGCTGGATGTACATCCGCATGATGGGCGGCGCGGGCCTGCGCACCGCCAGCCAGGTGGCCCTGCTGGCGGCCAACCTGATCGCCGAGCGTCTCGAGCCCCACTTCCCGGTGCTCTACCGGGGCCGGGGCGGCCGGGTCGCCCATGAGTGCATCCTCGACCTGCGGCCCCTCAAGCGCAGTTGCGGCCTGGAGGTGGACGATCTGGCCAAGCGGCTGATGGACTACGGCTTCCATGCCCCCACCGTCAGCTGGCCCGTGGCCGGCACGGTGATGGTGGAGCCCACCGA
>CAZBMT010000439.1:0-2306 GCA_964492645.1 uncultured Cyanobium sp.
CCGTGTAGAGGATGAACTTGGTGGCGGCGTACTGGCGCTTCTTGCCGCCCCAGATCGCCAGCAGCAGGTACACCGGCAGCAGCTCGAGCTCCCAGGCCAGGAAGAAGAGCAGCATGTCCTGCACGGCGAAGACGGCGATCTGGCCGCCGTCCATGGCCAGAAGCAGGAAATAGAAGAGCCTGGGCTTGAAGGTCACCGGCCAGGCCGCCAGGCAGGCCAGGGAGGTGATGAAGCTGGTCAGCAGGATCAGCGGCATCGACAGGCCGTCGGCCCCCACCGACCAGGCCAGGCCCACATCCGGCAGCCACTGCACCCTCTCCACCAGCTGCAGGCCGGGGTCGGCGGGGTCGTAGCCGCGCAGGTAGGCCCCGACGGTGACCAGGAAGGTGGTGAGGGAGACGCCGAGGGCGTACCAGCGGACCTGCCTGCCGTCGCCCTTGTCGGGCACGAAGGGGATCAGCAGAGCGGCACCGATCGGGAACAGGATCGCGGTGCTCAGCCAGGGAAAGGGCACAGAACGGTGCTGTCCATCTGGCCGGAGTGTAGAAATCCAGGCCTCTCCCCCACCCATCGGATGGGCGTTGTCACACACAGCGGGGTTCAGCCGAAGGCGCCGAAGAGCAGCACCAGGCCGATGACGCCACCGAAGACGATCAGTGCGTAGAACTGGACCCGGCCGGTCTCGAAGTACTTGAGGCCCTCGCCGCTGCCGAGGGTGAGCAGGCCGGTGAGGTTCACCACCCCGTCCACCACCTTGGAGTCGACGTCGAGCACCTGGCGGGCCAGGCGGCGGCTGCCCTGCACGAACAGCTTGTCGTTGATGGCGTCGAGGTACCACTTGTTGGCCAGGAACCGGTTGATGGCCGGGAAGCGGCCCGCCACGGCGGTGCCCAGGTCGATGCGATGCAAGGCGTAGGCGAACACGGCAAGGCCGATGCCGAGGCTGGAGATGGCCACCGAAGCGCCGGCCAGGGGCAGGAATTCCCCCCAGCTGAAGTGCTCGGCCACCTCGGCAGCCTCGGCGGGATCGACGAGCAGGCCGAAGCGGCTGTTCCAGGGGGTGCCCAGCAGGCCGATCAGCACCGACGGGACCGCCAGCACCACCAGGGGGGCCGCCATCTGCCAGCCCGATTCGTGGGGATGGCTGGCATGGGCGTGGTGGCCGTCGTCGCCGGATCCGCCCGCGGGCTGGCCGGCGGCACTGAGCAGCTGGGCGCGGATGGTGGCGTCCTGGCCACGGAACGAGCCCTCGAAGGTGAGGAAATAGAGGCGGAACATGTAGAAGGCGGTCATCCCGGCGGTCAGGAAGCCCATGGCCCAGAGCAGGGGGAAGCTGTTGAAGGCCTGCCCGAGGATCTCGTCCTTGCTCCAGAAGCCGGCCAGGGGGGGGATGCCGCTGATCGCAATGCAGCCGATCAGGAAGGTGGCGGAGGTGATCGGCATGTATTGGCGCAGGCCGCCCATCAGGCGCATGTCCTGGGCCAGCACCGGCTCATGGCCCACCACCTCCTCCATGGCGTGGATCACCGAGCCGGACCCCAGGAACAGCATCGCCTTGAAGAAGGCGTGGGTGACCAGGTGGAACATGCCCGCCACCGGGGCGCCGCAGCCCATGGCCAGCATCATGTAGCCGAGCTGGGACACGGTGCTGTAGGCCAGCCCCTTCTTCAGATCCATCTGGGTGAGGGCGATCGAGGCCCCCAGGAACAGGGTGACGGTGCCGATCACGGCGATGACCAGCTGCACCTGCGGAAAGGGCTCGTAGACCGGTTGCAGCCGGGCCACCAGGAAGACGCCGGCCGCCACCATGGTGGCGGCGTGGATCAGGGCCGAGATGGGGGTGGGGCCCTCCATGGCGTCGGGCAGCCACACGTGCAGGGGGAACTGGGCCGATTTGGCCATCGGGCCCATGAACACCAGCAGGCAGAGCAGCACGGCCACCCCGCTGGGCAGGCCGCCACCGCCGACGGCGGCCGCGAGCCGCCCGCCGATCTCCTCGAAGCCGAAGCTGCCGGTGGCCCAGAACAGGCCGAGAATGCCGAGAAGCAGGCCGAAGTCGCCGACCCGGTTGACCACGAAGGCTTTCTGGGCGGCGTTGGCGGCGGCGTCGCGGTCGTACCAGAAGCCGACGAGCAGGTAGGAGCACATCCCCACCAGCTCCCAGAACACGTAGATCTCGAGCAGGTTGGGGCTGATCACGAGCCCCAGCATCGAGCTGCTGAACAGGGCCAGGTAAGTGAAGAAGCGGACGTAGCCCTTGTCGTGGGCCATGTAGCCGTCGGAATAGACCATCACCAGCAGGGCGA
>CAZBMT010000440.1:0-2291 GCA_964492645.1 uncultured Cyanobium sp.
CCGTTCTGGCGGGCGGCCGCCGTGATGGGGCTGGGTTTCGCCCTCTCCTGGTCGCTGCCCACCATCCCCCGGGCCCTGTTCTGGGCCGTGGCGGTGCTGACACGGCTGGCCCTGCTGGCGATGGAGCCCGGCGACGACATCTGGCGGTACCTCTGGGAGGGGGGGATCCAGCTGCATGGGTTCAGTCCCTATGCGCTGCCCCCGGACGCCGCGGCCCTGGAGGGGTTGCGCACGCCGTGGTGGTCGTCGATCAACCACCCCGACACCACCGCCATCTACCCGCCCCTGGCGCAGCTGCTGTTCCGGCTCCATGCCGCCGTGGCCCAGCAGGTGCTGCTGTTCAAGCTGTCGTTCACGGCCGCCGACCTGGCCATCGCCGGCCTGCTCGCCGCCCGCTTCGGAACGGGGCGGGCGGCGCTCTACGCCTGGAACCCCCTGGTGATCTATGGCCTCAGCGGCGGCGGCCACTACGACAGCTGGTTCCTGCTGCCGCTGGTGGCCGGCTGGCTGCTGGCCGAGCGGGAGCCCGAGCCCCGGGGCCAACGCCCCCAGGCCTGCACCGACCTGCTGCTGGGCCTCAGCGTGGCCCTCAAGTGGATCACCCTGCCGCTGCTGCTGCAGCGGGCCTGGAGCCGCTGGCGCCGGTTCCGGCGGCCTGCCCCGGTGCTGGCCACCCTGCTGCTGGGCCTGGCGCCGCTGCTGCTGGGGGCCTCCCTGTTCTGCGGCCTGCGCAGCTGCCCGCTGCTGCCCACCGGCTCCATTTTCATCCGCCACGGCCGCAGCGCCGAGTGGCTGCCGCACTGGATCGGCCAGCTCTGGCCCTGGACCCTGCAGACCAATGGGGTGCATGGGCTGCTGCTGCTGCCGGTGGTGCTGGTGCTGCTGGCCACCAGCGCCCGGCTGGGGGTGTTCGCGTGGCGCTACCTGGTGGCTCTGCTGCTGCTCTCGCCGGTGGTGCATGCCTGGTACTTCATCTGGCTGATGCCCTTCGCCGTGCCCAGCCGGAACTGGGGGGCGCGGCTGGTGAGCCTCTCGGCGTTCGTCTATTTCGTGCTCCCCTCACGCCTGCCGGACTGGCAGCTCACCACCGCGGAGCGGCTGCTGCTGTGGCTGCCCCTGCTGCTGGGGCTGCTGCTCAGCGCCCGGGATCGAACCGAATCGGCCCCTGACCGGTAAATCCCTGGTAGTCCTCCGCGTCGCCATGGCCCGTGTCCGCTTCCGCCCCGCGCTGCTGCTCGCCTGCGGCTTGGTGCTGATCACCGCCACCGGCTGCGGCGGCGGGCCGGGCCTATGGACGGCGGCCGGCGCCAGCCGCCCGACGCCGGCGGCCACCGCCCCCCAGCCCCCCCTCGATCCAGGCCCGTACAACGCGGTGCTGCGAAGGGTGGTGGACGGACAGGGTCTGGTGGATTACGCCGCCCTGCAGCGGGATCCGGCCCAGCTCGATCGCTACATCAGGGCGCTGGGCACCCTGGCCCCCGAGCGCTTCGCCTCCTGGCCGGAGGCGGAGCAGATCGCCCTGCTGATCAACGCCTACAACGCCTTCACCCTGCGCGCGATCATCGACAACGATCCGATCCGGCCCAGCATCAGGGACATCCCCGGTGTGTGGAAGTTCCGCCGCCACCAGCTGATGGGCCGCGGCCTCACCCTCGATGCCATCGAGCACGAGATCCTGCGGCGCGAGTACAACGAACCCCGCATCCACGCGGCCCTGGTGTGCGCCGCCATCAGCTGCCCGCCCCTGCGGCAGGAGGCCTTCACGGGGGCGGCGCTGGAGCGGCAGCTGGAGGATCAGACGACCCGCTGGCTGGCGAGTCCCGTGGGCCTGGCGGTCGACCGGGCCGCCGGCACGGTTCGGATCTCCCAGATCTTCCAGTGGTTCGCCGAGGACTGGCCGCGGGCCGATCCTGACGCGGAGCCCTTGCCGGGCCATGACAAGCAGAGCGCCGTGCTGCGCTTCATCGCCCGCTACCGCCCCGCCGCTGAGCGCGCCCTGATCCTGGGTGGTGACTACCGCTTCGCCTACCTGCCCTACAACTGGGACCTGAATCGCCAGCGCCCATGAGGCGGCTGGGCCCGGGTGCTCCTGGGCGGGTCGTGGCCTCAGCTCAACGCCCCACCGCAGCTGGACCCGGCGCCGGCGGTGCAGCCGAAACAGTGGTCGGCCACGGCGATCGGCTCGCCATCAGGGTCCTGCTCCAGCAGCTGGCGCAGATGGGCCCGGGGGGTGCCACCGCCGGCCGGAAGGCCGAGCATCTGGTTGAAGTCGCAGTCGTACAGGAAGCCCT
>CAZBMT010000441.1:0-2289 GCA_964492645.1 uncultured Cyanobium sp.
TCATCGGCCGCCAGGTGAATCTCTGCTGCTGCATCACCGATCCCCGGGATCCGCCGAAGGGATTGTCCCGTGGCGTTGCCATGGGTGTCGATGGCGGCGGGGGCCACGGCCGCCGGCGGGAACCCTGGAGCATGCTCCGCTCCCCCCTGCTGCCGCTGCTGCTGCTGCTCGTGGTGCTGGTCCAGGCCCAGCTGCGGCCGCTCCAGCCCGGTCCGGCCGATCCGCTGCGGCTGCTGGCCGGCGGTGATGGGCCGCAGCCGGTGATCCTGCACGGCCGCCTGCTGGGCGACCCGGTGGCCCCTGCCCCCCCGGTGGCGGGGCAGGCGACGGATCCGGGGCCCTGCCGGGTGCTGCTGCGGACGGCGGGGGGGCGCTGCGAGCTGGGCTTTCCCGCCTGTCCGGCCCTGCGCGAGGGCTGGGAGGTGCGGGTGACCGGGCTGCTGCGGCGTCCCCGGCCGGCCCCCCACCCCCTGCTGGCGGGGCCGGCGGAGCGCCTGGCCCGCCAGGGCGCCTGGACCCGCCTGGCGGTGGAGCGGCTGGAGGTGCTCCGCCGGCCCGTCACCCCGATCGCCGACCTGCGCCGCGCCATCGCCGTGCGCTTCGTGGCGGCGGCGGGCCCGGAGCGGGGCGGCCTGCTGGCGGCCCTGGTGCTGGGCAGCGCCGTGGTGCCCCTGCCCCCCGAACTGCGTGCCGACTTCCGTGTCGCCGGCCTCTCCCACGCCCTGGCCGCTTCCGGCTTCCACCTCACGGTCCTGCTGGGGGCGGTGCTGGCCATCGGCCGGGGGCTCGGCCGCTGGGCGCGGCTGGGGCTGGGGGCCGGGGCCATGGCGCTGTTCCTGCTGCTGGCCGGGCCCCAACCCTCGGTGGTGCGGGCGGTGCTGATGGGGGCCATCGCCCTGGTGCTGCTGGAGAGCGGTCGCCGCGGCCGGCCCCTGGGGATCCTGGGCCTCAGCCTGGCGGGGATGCTGTTGCTGCGGCCGGAGTGGCTGCATGACGTGGGCTTCCAGCTGAGCGCCGCCGCCACCGCCGGCCTTGTGCTGACGGCGCGGCCCCTGGAGGAGGCCCTGGCCCGGCGGCTGCCCGGTGGCCCTCCCGGGGCGGCGGGCTGGTGGCGGAGCTGGCTGGCCCCGGCCCTGGCGGTGCCGGTGGCGGCCAGCCTCTGGACCCTGCCCCTGCAGCTGCTCCATTTCGGGGTGGTTCCCCTCTACGCCGTGCCGGCCAACCTGCTGGCCGCCCCCCTGCTCACGCCGCTCACCCTCGGGGCGATGGCCGTGGCGGCCGTGGCCGTGCTGGTGCCGTCCCTGCTGGAACCCCTGCTGGTCCCGCTCGGCTGGCTGGCCCAGATGCTGCTGCAGCTTGCCCATGGCGTCGCTGGACTACCCATGGCGCAGTGGCAGAGCGGCCGGCCCCTGCCGCTGCTGGTGCTGCTGTTCACCCTGGCCCTGCTGGCTCTGGTGCTGCCGGGGACGGGCCTGCGCCCTCGAGGCCTGGCGGCAGGCCTGGGCGTCGGGGTGCTGGCGGCCCATCTGGTGCTGCTGGGCGGCGACCAGCTGCTGCTGGTTCACCAGGGGGAGGGTGGGCCCGCCCGCGACCTGCTGCTGGCCCGGCACCAAGGCCGCGCCGCCCTGGTCAGCACCCGCGCCGATGGGTTCAGCTGCCGCCAGGCCGGCCAGCTGGCCCAGGCCCTCGGGGTGGCCCGCTTCGACTGGACCCTGCTGCTGGATCCGGTGGCCGCCGCGGATCCGGCCTGCTGGAGCCGCCAGGCCGGCCGGGTGCTGGCCTATGGGGGCGGGGCGGCCCCGTTGGCCGCCGGCCAGAGGCTGGCAAGCCGGGGGCTCGGGGTGGAGGCCCTGGCCATGGACAGCCACGCCCTGCATCTGCAGCTGGGCCGCCACCGCTGGCTGCTGCTGCCCGACCGCCAGGCGCTGGCCACCTGGCGGCTGGAGCGTCCCGCCGGGGCTGAGGGGGCGTGGCTGGGGGTCCGGCCCCGGCCCTCCGAGCAGCTGGCCCTGCTGGAGCACGGACCGCCGCGGGTGTGGCTCAGTGGTGCCGCGCCGACGGGCGCCCCCCTGCCGCGGGGCTGGCTGGCCAGTGGGACCAGCGGTGCGCTGACCGCTCCGTAAAGTGAGTCGATCCCCGACGCCAAGGCGCCAGGGGTGTGGAGAGGTGGCTGAGTGGTCGAAAGCGAACGACTCGAAATCGTTTGAAGGGCAACCTTCCGTGGGTTCGAATCCCACCCTCTCCGTTTCTGCAGGCCTGGCGTGGGAGCGTCAGGAATGGAACAGCAGC
>CAZBMT010000442.1:0-2289 GCA_964492645.1 uncultured Cyanobium sp.
ATGTGGTGGCCGCCGCCAGCGCCCTGCAGAGCCAGAGCACCAGCAATGTCTGCAGCTTCGCCCAGTTCGGCGCCCTGGCGGCCGTCAGCGGCTCCCGGGACTGTGTCCAGGAGATGGCGGCCGAATTCAGCCTTCGGCGCACCCGCCTCAGCGATGGTCTGATGGCGATCAGCGGCCTGAAGCTGCTGCCCCCTGAGGGGGCCTTCTACGCCTTTCCCGACGTGAGCGCCTGGGGCCTGGATTCGATGACCCTCTGCGGCCGGCTGCTGGACGAGGTGGGGCTGGCGGTGGTGCCCGGCGCAGCCTTCGGCGACGACCGCTGCATCCGTCTGTCCTGCGCCGCCTCCCCGGCCACGATCGACGACGGCCTGGAGCGCTTGTGCCGCTTCGGCGCCAGCCTCTGAGCGCCCCGCCCGTGCCGCAGGATCAGCCGAGTGCGGCCACGCCGATCCCGGTCCCCAGGAAGCTGGTGGTGCTCGGCGACAGCGGCGTCTACGGCTGGGGCGACCCCGAGCAGGGCGGCTGGTGCGAGCGGCTGCGGCGCCACTGGATGGAGCTGCCCCAGGGACCGGTGCTCTACGGGCTGGGGGTGCGCGGCGATGGGCTGGAGCGGCTGGCGGCCCGTGCCGAGGCGGAGGTGAGCCATCGGGGGGAACTGCGCCGCCAGCGGCCTCAGGGGATCCTGCTGTCGATCGGCCTCAACGACACAGCCCGGGTGGGACGGCCCGACGGCCGCCACCAGCTTGCCCCTGACGCCTTCCTCTTCGGCCTGCGGCAGCTGCTGCCCCGGCTGACCTCCATCGCCCCGGTGTTCGTGCTGGGGCTCACCCCGGTGGATGAGGCGGTGATGCCCTTCGCCGGGATGCTCTGGTACGACCTGGCCACGGTGCGTCGTTATGAGGGCCTGCTGGAGGAGGCCTGCATGGAGGCCGACGTGCCCTTCCTGCCGCTGCTCGATGGCCTGCTGGCCGACCCCCACTGGCTGCAGTGGCTGTGCAGCGACGGACTGCACCTCAACAGCGACGGCCACGGCCAGCTCTACGGGCGCCTGCGGTCCTGGAGGGCCCTGCTGGACTGGGCCGGTCTGGATCCCCTCAGCGGCGTGACGGCCGGCTTCTGAGCCGCAGAGCCAGCAGCCATTCTCCCCGGGGCCTGTCCAGCACGCCTTCTCCCCCGGGTCGCTGCCGCTGGCATCACCCGATCGGGTGAGCGGCGCTCACCCGGCGGGGTGAACCGCCGTCCGTGGCCGACGGCGACCCTGAAGGAATGGCCACCCGATGGACCTGCCCCCATGGATCTCCCCCCGCCCCCCTCGTCCCCGCCACCGGCGGCGGCGGTGCTGAGCACCCGTCGGGTGCCGGCGCCGGACCTCTGTCTGGGCTGCCGTGAGATTCCGGAGGCGATCGTGGATCGCCGCACCCGCAACCGTCGCCGGCTCAAGGCTTTCGCCGAGGCCACCGACCCGGTCAGCCGGCTGCGCTGGCGCAACCTGCTGGTGGAGGACAACCTGCCGCTCGTGTACAGCATTGCCGGGCGCCAGGGGACCGACCCGGGGCTTGCCTTCGAGGACCTCGCCCAGGTGGGTAGCCTCGGACTGATTCGGGCCGTTGAGGCCTTCGACCCCGACCGCAACGTCAGCCTCAGCAGCTTCGCGGTCCCTTACATCCAGGGGGCCATGCGCCGTGAACGGCGTGACCGCCAGCCCCTGGTGCGTCCGCCCCGGCCTCTTTGGGATCTGCATCAGCAGGTGCTGGGCCTGCAGGAGGCCCGCCGCCGCCAGGGGCTCGATCCGCTGCCGCCCGCCGCCCTCGCCGACCGGCTGGTCTGTGATCCGGCACGACTCGAGGAGGCCCTGGCGATCCGTCGGACCGCCCGCGTGCGCAGCCTGGATGCCCCTCTTGGCCTGGGGAGCGGGGAGGCCGAGGCGGCCGGCTGTCTGCTGGATCTGCTGGCCGCCCCCGCCGCCCCAGCCGTCGATGAGTCCCTGGAGGCCCACCACGGCGACCCCCGCGCCGCCGAGCGTCAGTGGCTGCGCAGCCAGCTGGCCGCTCTTGAGCCCCGGGAGCGGGAGCTGCTGGTGGGCCGCCTCGACGGGGGCTGCACCTGGGTGGAGCTGGGCCGGCAGCTGGGCATCCCGGCCCGTCAGGCCCAGCGCCACCACGACGCCGCCCTCGATCGGCTCCGGCGCGCTGCCCTCGCCTGGCGCCAGGAGGCCCTCAGCCCACCGATGCAGGCAGCCACGGCACCAGCGCCATCGCCAGCAGGGCCGCCAGCAGGGTCTGGAGCCCG
>CAZBMT010000443.1:0-2285 GCA_964492645.1 uncultured Cyanobium sp.
GTGATCGACTACGTCACCCGCCGCTACGGAGAAGACACAGTCGCCCAGATCATCACCTTCAACCGCATGACCTCCAAGGCGGTGCTCAAGGACGTGGCCCGCGTGCTCGACATCCCCTATGGCGAGGCCGACCGGCTGGCCAAGCTGATTCCCGTGGCCCGGGGCAAGCCGGCCAAGCTGGCCGAGATGATCGGCGCCGAGTCGCCGGTGCCGGAATTCCGCGAGAAGTACGAGAACGACCCGAAGGTGCGCCACTGGGTCGACCTGGCTCGCCGCATCGAGGGCACCAACAAGACGTTCGGTGTCCATGCCGCCGGGGTGGTGATCGCCGCCGATCCCCTCGATGAACTGGTGCCCCTGCAGCGCAACAACGACGGCCAGGTGATCACCCAGTACTTCATGGAGGACGTCGAGGCGATGGGCCTGCTGAAGATGGACTTCCTGGGCCTCAAGAACCTCACCATGATCGAGAAGACGATTGAACTCGTGGCCCAGGCCGAGGGGGAACGGCTCGATCCCGACGCCCTGCCGGCCAACGATCCGGGCACCTACGCCCTGCTGGCCCGGGGCGATCTGGAGGGCATCTTCCAGCTCGAATCCAGCGGCATGCGCCAGATCGTCCGGGATCTCAAACCCTCCTCCCTTGAAGACATTTCCTCGATCCTGGCCCTCTACCGGCCTGGCCCGCTCGATGCGGGCCTGATCCCCAAGTTCATCAACCGCAAGCACGGCCGCGAGGCCATCGATGTGGCCCACGCCAAGCTGGAGCCGATCCTCCGCGAGACCTACGGGATCATGGTCTACCAGGAGCAGATCATGCGGATCGCCCAGGATCTGGCCGGCTATTCGCTCGGGGAAGCGGATCTGCTGCGGCGGGCGATGGGCAAGAAGAAGGTGTCGGAGATGCAGAAGCATCGCCAGCAGTTCGTCAGCGGCGCCAGCGAGCGCGGCGTGGAGGCCGCCATCGCCGATGCGTTGTTCGACCAGATGGTGCTGTTCGCCGAGTACTGCTTCAACAAGAGCCACTCCACCGCCTACGGCGCCGTCACCTACCAGACCGCTTACCTCAAGGCCCACCATCCGGTGGCCTACATGGCCGCCCTGCTGACGGTGAATGCCGGCACCACCGACAAGGTGCAGCGCTATATCGGCAACTGCCAGGCCATGGGCATCGAGGTGCTGCCGCCGGACGTCAATGCCTCGGGCATCGACTTCACCCCCGTGGGCCAGAAGATCCTCTTCGGCCTCTCCGCCATCCGCAACCTGGGTGACGGCGCCATCCGCCAGCTGATCGAGGCCCGCACCAGCGGTGGTCCCTTCCTGCACCTGGCCGATCTCTGCGACCGGATCCCCGGCCAGCAGCTCAACCGCCGCGCGATCGAGTCCCTGATCCACTGCGGCGCCCTCGATGGCCTGGAGCCCAGGGCCAACCGGGCCCAGCTGATGGCCGACCTCGATCTGGTGCTCGACTGGGCCAGCTCCCGGGCCCGCGACCGGGCCAGTGGCCAGGGCAACCTGTTCGACCTGTTCGGCGGCGGTGCTGCGGGGGCGTCGGAGGGGGGTGGCGTCGTGGAGGCTCCGGCTCCGCCCAGGGCCGCGCCGGTGCCCGACTATCCCCCCACCGAGAAGCTGAAGCTGGAGAAGGAGCTGCTGGGCTTCTACATCTCCGATCACCCCCTGCGCCAGCTGGCCTCCCAGGTGCGGCTGCTCACCCCGATCGGCCTGGCCAATCTCGAGGAGATGGCCGACAAGGCCAAGGTGAGCGTGGTGGTGATGGTGAGCGAGATCCGCCAGGTGACCACCCGCAAGGGGGACCGCATGGCCGTGCTGCAGCTGGAGGACCTCACCGGCTCCTGCGAGGCGGTGGTGTTCCCCAAGAGCTACGCCCGCCTGGCCGACCACCTGATGGTGGATGCCCGCCTGCTGCTCTGGGCCGGCGTCGACCGTCGCGACGAGCGGGTGCAACTGCTCGTGGACGACTGCCGCAGCATCGAGGACCTGCAACTGGTGATGGTGGAGCTGGCCCCCGAGCAGGCCGGCGACATCGCCGTGCAGCACCGCCTCAGGGAATGCCTCACTCGCCACCGGCCCGGCCAGGAGGAGGCGGGGGTGCGGGTGCCTGTGGTGGCACTGGTGAAGCACCAGGACGAAACCCGCTTCGTGCGTCTGGGGGGCCAGTTCTGCGTCGCCGATGCGCCGGCGGCCGTCCAGACTCTCGCCTCGGCCGACTTCAGGGCCTGGCTGCGCTCACCCCTGGGAGCTGCCTGAGCCGGAGCCCGAGGTGC
>CAZBMT010000444.1:0-2271 GCA_964492645.1 uncultured Cyanobium sp.
AGACGGGCGGAGCGGGTGCAGCCGCTCTGCTTGCCCGACACCAGGATCTGACCCTGTCGGGGCTGGAGGTGCTGGCCACCGCCACCGCCAACTCGCTGCAGGGGGACGGGCTGCAGCCCTGGCCCCGCAGCGCCCCGGGGCGGGCGCTGCTGGCCCTGATGCCGCTGCTGCTGGTGCTGGCGGCGGCCCGCCGCTGGGCCGACCTGCGTTGGCGCCTGGCCCTGGTGGCGCTGCTGCTGGTGCTGCAGGGCGCCGCCGTCGTCGTGGCGCTGCAGCAGGCCAACCGCTGGCTGCCGCTGCTGGCCCCCGCCTCGGGCCTGGCCCTGCTGGGCCTGCTCTACGGCGGCGATGCCTACCTGCGGGAGGGTCAGGAGCGGCGGCGCCTGCGGCGCACCTTCGAGCGCTACGTGGCGCCCGGCGTGGTGGCGGAGATCCTCTCCGATCCGGAATCGGCCCAGGGGATCCTGCGCGGCCGCCTGCTCGAGGTGACCGTGCTGATGACCGACATCAAGGGCTTCACGGTGCTCACCAAGCAGCGCAGCGACGCGGGCCAGAGCGAGCTGCACGTGCGCCAGCTCAACGAGTACCTGGGCGCCATGGTGGAGGCGGTGATGGCCCATGGCGGCACCGTCGACAAGTTCATCGGCGATGCGGTGATGGCGGTGTTCGGGTCACCGGTGAGCCGGGGGGTGGCCCAGGAGGCCAGCCAGGCGATGCGTTGCGCCCTGGCCATGCGGGAGGCCCTGGCCGGCCTGAACGTGGACTGGGCGGCGCGGGGAATCGTCACCATCGACAACGGCATCGGCCTGGCCAGCGGCCTGGCGATGGTGGGCCAGATCGGCAGCCCCGAGCGGATGGAGTTCACCGTGATCGGCGACACTGTGAACAGGGCGGCCAGGCTGGAATCGGCCACCCGCCAGGTGGAGGCGGCGGTGGTGTGCGACCGCCACACCGCCGAGCTGGTGGCGGCGGACCCGGAGCTCGCGGCCCGCTCCCTGGGGGCCCAGACCGTCAAGAGCCTGGGGGAGGTGGAGCTGTTCACCGTGGCGCGGCGGGATCCGGCCCCCGGGGACGCTCAGGACTCCAGGTAATCTCAGGATTCGAGGTAGGTCGTCTGCTCCAGGCTGGCCCGCAGGTGGGCCATCAGGCGGCGGGCATCGCTGATGGCCAGCTCGCCCCGGCCGATCGCCTGCTCGCTGGCCAGCCGCAGCCGTTCCAGCAGCAGTTCGGGGTCGTGCTCCATCGCCTCGAGCACCTCGGCGTTGGTGTTGCCCCGCACCACATGGTCGATCCGGTAGCCGCCCCCGGCCGCCAGCCGGATGTGCACGGCGTTGGTGCTGCCGAACAGGTTGTGCAGGTTGCCCATCACCTCCTGGTAGGCGCCGCCGAGGAACAGCCCGATCCAGTAGGGCTCCCCGGGCCGCAGGCCGTGGAGCTCCAGGAGCGGCTTCTCGTGGCCGCGGTCGATGAAGCGGGCGATCTTGCCATCGGAATCGCAGGTGAGGTCGGCGAAGCTGCCCAGGCGGGTGGGGCGCTCGTCGAGCCGGTGGATCGGCAGCACTGGGAACAGCTGGTCGATCGCCCAGGTGTCGGGTGCGGAGCGGAATACCGAGAGGTTGGCGTAGTACGTGCCGGCCAGCGCCGCCGGCAGGGCCTGCAGCTCCTGGGGGATGACGGTGCCGGCGGGCAGGCCTTCGAGCTGGCGGGCGATCGCCTGGCAGCTGGCCCAGGTGAGGCGCTCGGCCGTGGCCCGCTCCGGCAGGCTCAGGTAGCCGAGCCGGAAGGCGGTGAGGGCGTCCTCCTTGAACTTGAGGGCATCGTTCCAGGCCTCCTGCAGCCGCTCCACCACCCCACGGCCGTCGGCGGCGTCGCGATCGCCGGCGGCAAGGCCGGCCTGGCCGTCTCCCGCCGTGCCGATCGCCGTGATCAGGGCGTGGGTATCGCGCAGGTTGCGCAGGATCAGCGCCTCCCCCTCGGCCGGCGTCGGCACCGCCTCGGCGTGGCCGCCGGCCCCGAGCACGTCGAACACGAGCACGCTGAAATGGCTGGCGATCGCCCGGCCGCTCTCGCTCACCAGCGTGGGCGGACGGATGCCGTGGGGGTCGCAGCACTCCCGGACCGTGGCGACGACGTCGTTGGCGTAGTTCTGCAGCGAGTAATTGGTGGAGGCGGCGGTGGCGGTGCGGCTGCCGTCGTAGTCGATGCCCAGGCCGCCGCCCACATCCAGGAAGCCCATCGGCGCCCCCAGGCGGGTGAGCTCGGCATAGATCT
>CAZBMT010000445.1:0-2265 GCA_964492645.1 uncultured Cyanobium sp.
TTCAAGCCGGGCAAGGCCTACAAGGACAGCAAGCTCTGCAACATGATCACCACCCAGGAGCTGCACCGTCGGATGCACGCCGGCACCGGCATCGTCTTCACCTCCCTCTATCCAGGCTGCGTGGCCGACACCCCCCTGTTCCGCCACACGCCGCGGGCCTTCCAGACCATCTTCCCCTGGTTCCAGAAGAACATCACCGGCGGCTACGTGAGCCAGGCACTGGCGGGCGAGCGGGTGGCCGAGGTGGTGGCGGATCCGGAGTTCGCCGTCTCCGGGGTGCACTGGAGCTGGGGGAACCGGCAGACCAAGGGGGGCAAGCAGTTCAGCCAGGAGCTCTCGGAGAAGGCCAGCAACCCGGTGACGGCCCAGCGGATGTGGGACCTCTCCATGCAGCTGGTCGGGCTGGCCTGAACCATGGCACGTCTGCTGCGTTGGGGAGTGGGGTTGCTGCTGGTCGTCAGCCTGTCGATCGGTGCGTTCCTGTTCCTGCCCTTCCGCTCCTGGCTGCCGGGCGGAACGGTGGCCGATGTGCCGCTGAGCCAGGTGGTGAACGGCACGGCGTTCAACCGGCTGTTTCCCGAGCCCCAGGACGGTGACCAGCTGGTGTTCACCCAGGAGAAGCGCGGCTTCAGCGAGGCTCGGCTCAAGCATGACGGCCAGGTGATGGCCCTGCTGGCCATCTCCGATGTCGCTACCGCACCGGAGGCCCGCAGCAAGTTCGAAGCCAGCCAGAGCCGCGTGCAGGGCTGGCCGCTGGTGGAGCAGGGTGCCCAGGCCTCCGCCCTGCTGGTGGCCGATCGCTTCCAGATCAAGGTGATCGGCCAGGGGGAGGGACTGGATCCTGAGCAGCGTCACGACCTGCTCGGGCGGTTCGACCTCAAGGGCCTGGCGGCTCTGCAGGGGGCGGCATGAGCTCCGTTCTCGAGCGCCTCGATCGTCTGCCCCGCCGCAACCTGACGGTGCTGGCCATCAAGGGCCTCAGCACCCTGGTGCCCGGCGGCTGGCACAACATCACCCGGGCCGACGCGCTGATCGCCGACGTGCTGGGCAGCACCGATCCGGAACTGATCCGCCAGGTGCGGGCCCGGGCCGACGTGCTGAGCCGGGCGCGCCACGAAGGCTATGGCCGCGCCCTGAGCCTGTACGACGCCGTCAACCGCTCCCAGAAGGCCGCCGGTGGCCTGCGGCTGCTGGCCAACATCGGCGGGGCCCTGCCGCTGGTGAAGCGGGTCGCCGATCTCACCCCCACGAGCGACACCCTGCAGGCGGCGGATCTGAGTCTGAAGGTGGCCGCCGAGATGCTGGCCTTCACCCAGGTCAACGGCCTGCCCGGTGACAGCTTCGGCGATTTCGCCGCTGCCCTGGGCGAGTACGCCGGCGAGGCCAGGGTCCGGATGGCCGCCCTGATCTGCTTCGATGCCCTGCTGCCCCTGGGCGACCAGGCCCTGCAGCGGCTGGATGGCCTGCTGGGGGGCGTCGGCAAGCAGGAGCTGCACCAGCTGCCCGCTTACGCCGGCATGGCCAGGTTGCTGCCGGGTCGTGGGGATGGGGCTCACCTGACCTTCCTGCGCCGCAGCCTCGAACCGTGGCTGGACTGGGCCGGCGGCTTCATCAGCCAGCTCGGTCTCACCGGCCAGAAGGCGGTGCAGGCCCTGGAGGGGACCCTCGGCCCCTGGCAGGGGAGCTTCCAGCAGATGGCCACCTTCCTCGATGCCTTCACGGACACCTACCAGCACACAGGCGTGCAGGCGGTGGCACGCCGACTGGTGGAGCGGGCGGCAGCGGAGATCTGAGCCCCAACCCAGGGGGCTCAGTCGAAGCCGAGCAGATCGAAGATCTCCCGATCCTTGAGGGATTCGGCCTCCAGCGGCTCCACATCGCTGAGCATCCTGCGGGCCAGATTGAGGTACTCCTCCTGAACGGCCTGCACTTCCGGTGTGCTCTCCATCTCGAAGATGGTGCACTTCTTGAGGCGCGATTTACGGATCGCATCGACGGTGCGGAAGTGGGCCATGGTGCGCAGGCCCGTGCGCTCGTTGAACTTGTCGATCTCGTCGGTCTGCTCGGAGCGGTTGGCGATCACCCCGCCGAGGCGCACCTTGTAGTTCTTGGCCTTGGCATTGATCGCCTGCATGATCCGATTCATGGCGAAGATCGAATCGAAATCGTTGGCGGTGACGATCAGGCAGTAGTGGGCATGCTGCAGGGGGGCCGCGAAGCCGCCGCAGACCACGTCACCGAGCACGTCGAAGATCACCACGTCGG
>CAZBMT010000446.1:0-2257 GCA_964492645.1 uncultured Cyanobium sp.
GAACGGGGTTACGGCGGCCGCACGCCCGAGCGTCCCCAGTGGGCCCCCGGCGGCCGGCGGCTGCTGATCGGCCATTCGATGGGCCCCCACCTGCTGCCCCCCTCGCTGCTGGCCCAGGCCGAGGCCGTGGTGCTGCTGGCCAGCTTCGCCCGCTTCCTGCCCCCGGGCCGCGAGGGCCGCCGGCTGCAGACCGCCCTCGCCGGCATGGCGGCCCAGCTCGCCGAAGGTCCCGACGAGTCCGACACGGCCCGCCGCGCCCAGCGCATGCTGCAGGCCTTCCTGGAGAAGGCGGCCTCCCCTGATCCGCCCGAGCTCCTGCCCCACGGCCCCGCCAGCCAGCCGGTGGGGCCCGAGGGCCGGCGGCGGCTGCGCGACGACCTGGAGCGTCTGGCGGCCTGCGCCGATCTGCCGCCCGGCTTTCCCGAGGACGTGCCGGTGCTGATCGTGGAGGCCGGCGCCGATCGGATCGTGGGGCCCGAGGCCCGGGCGCTGCTGCGCGAACGCCTGCCCCACGCCGAGGTGCTCCACTTCGAGGGGGCGGGCCACTGCCTGCTGCAGGCGCCCCTGCCGAGCGAGCTGCGCCGCTGGATCACCGGCACCCTCGGCCCATGACCGCCTTCCCCCTGCTGGTGGGCGAAGCCTTCGGTCGCCACGCCGCCGGCTACGAGGGCCAGGCCGGCCTGCAGCGGGGCATCGCCTGGCGGCTCGCCCGCCTCTGCCGCGACCTGCCTCCCCCACCGCCCGAGGCCCCCCGGGCCGATCTGGGCGCCGGCAGCGGCCTGCTCAGCCGCGCCCTCCTGCACCACTGCCCCGGCCTCGCCAGCCGTCCCCTGCTGCAGCTCGATCTCTGCCCCGAGCTGCTGGCCCGCAATCCCCTGGCCACCGCCGGCCCGCCGCCGCTGGTGTGGGACCTCAACGGCGGCCTGCCCGCCGCCCTGGAGCCGGCGGGGCTGCTGGTGTCGAGCTTCGCGCTGCAGTGGCTGGAGGCGCCGGCCCGGGAACTGGAGCGCTGGGGGCGCGCCCTGGCCCCGGGCGGCTGGCTGGCGCTGGCGGTGCCCGTGCGCGGCAGCTTTCCCCAGTGGCGCCAGGCCGCCGCCGCCGCCGGGGTGCCCTGCACGGCCCTGGAGCTGCCCGACGCCGACGCGCTGATCGGCGCCCTGGCCAGCGCCGGCCTGGCCACCACCCTCCAGCAACGGCTGCGCTTCAGCCGCCCGGCCGGCAGCGGCCTGGCCACCCTGCGGCGCCTGCGCGATCTGGGCGCGGGCAGCAGCCGCACCGCGCCGCTGAGCCCCGCCCAGCTGCGCCGCCTGCTGCGCCACTGGCCCTCCGGTGCGGCAATGTCGTGGGACGTGCTGCTGCTGGTGGGCCGGAGGATCGCATGAGGCTGGTGGTCTGCGGCACCGACACCGACGTGGGCAAGACGGTGGTGAGCGCCCTGCTGGTGCAGGGGCTGGGCGCGACCTACTGGAAACCCGTTCAGAGCGGGATGGAGGGGGGCGGCGACACGGGCCGGGTCCAGCAGCTCCTGGACCTGCCCCCGGAGCGGGTGGTGCCCGAGGCCTACCGCCTCACCGCCCCCGTCTCCCCCCACTGGGCGGCGGAGCGGGACGGAGTCAGCATCGATCCGGCCCGGCTGGCGCTGCCGGCGGTGGACGGCCCCCTGGTGGTGGAGACGGCGGGGGGGCTGCTGGTGCCCCTGCGGCGCAACTGGCTGCAGATCGAGCAGATCGCCGTCTGGGGTCTGCCGGTGCTGCTGGTGGCCCGCAGCGGCCTGGGCACCCTCAACCACACCCTGCTGTCTCTGGAGGCCCTCGCCCGCCGTTCGATCCCCGTGCTCGGGCTGGTGCTCAACGGCGACCCCCACCCCGACAATCCCCGCACCCTGGAGGCCCTCGGCGGCGTGCCGGTGCTGGCGGAGCTGCCGCCGCTGGATCCCCTCGACCGGGAGGGTCTGGAGCGGCAATGGCAGCGCAGTGGCCTGGCCCGTAGCCTGCAGCCATGAGCCGCAAGCATCTGCTCGTCACCGCTGCCGTGGCCGCGCTCTGTGCGGGCATCCTGGTGCTGTTCACCGACATCGAGACCAGCGTCACCCGCTGGGTCAACTGCGGGCCGATCGCCACCGGGGGCGAACGCCGTTCGGAGCTGTGTCGCTGAATCGCCCCGGCTGGCATCCCCATCTCTGGCACCCCTTCACCCAGGTGGCCACCGCCGACCCGCCCCTGCGGGTGGTGCGCGGCGAAGGCGCCCTGCTCGAACT
>CAZBMT010000447.1:0-2253 GCA_964492645.1 uncultured Cyanobium sp.
CCCTCGACGCCATCGCCGAGCGGGTGGCGGGTCTGGACCTCGGCGCCGACGACTACCTGCCCAAGCCCTTCAGCCCCAAGGAACTGGAGGCCCGCATCTCCACGATCCTGCGCCGCATGGGCCGGGGGGCCGCCACCAGCGAGCCCCGCGAGCTCCCCACCGGTTCCGGTGTGATGCGGGTGGGGGATCTGGTGGTCGACACCAACCGCCGCCAGGTGACCCGCGAGGGCCAGCGCATCGCCCTCACCTACACCGAGTTCAGCCTGCTGGAGCTGCTGTTCCGCGAGCCGGGCAGGGTGGTGCCCCGGGCCGAGATCCTCGAGCAGCTCTGGGGCTACCCGCCCCGGCGCGCCGCCGACCTGCGGGTGGTGGATGTCTACGTGGCGCGGCTGCGCGGCAAGCTCGAGCCCGACCCCCGCAACCCGGAGCTGATCCTCACCGTGCGCGGCACCGGTTACGCCTCCCAGCGCATGGGCGAGGGAACCCTGGCCGCCGCCGGCTGAGCCGCCGCCCCGGCGCCGCCGGCCGGTCCTGCAGGATGGGCAGCGACCCTTCTCCATCGCCCTCCTGCCTTGTCGGATCTGCGTGAGACCCGTCTGGAGAAAGCCCGCGCCCTGGAGGCCCTCGGCCGGGCTCCCTATGCGCTCGGCTTTTCCCCCAGCCACCGCACCGCCGAGCTGCAGCAGGCCCATGCCGACCTGCCCAACGGCGAGGAGCGCGCGGAGGCGGTGGCGGTGGCCGGCCGGGTGATGACCCGGCGGGTGATGGGCAAGCTGGCCTTCTTCACCATCGCCGACGAAACCGGTCCGATCCAGCTGTTCATCGAGAAGGCCGCCCTGCTGGCGGCCCATCCGGACGAGCCCGAGGCCTTCGCCCGGATCACCTCCCTGGTGGATGGCGGCGACTGGATCGGCGTGCACGGCAGCCTGCGGCGCACCGACCGGGGCGAGCTCTCGGTGAAGGTCAGCGACTGGGTGATGCTCTCCAAGGCGCTCCAGCCGCTGCCCGACAAGTGGCATGGCCTGGCGGACGTGGAGAAGCGCTACCGCCAGCGCTACCTCGATCTGATCGTCTCGCCCCACACCCGGGAGACCTTCCGCCGCCGGGCGAGGCTGGTGAGCGCCATGCGCCGCTGGCTCGACGAGCGCGGTTTCCTCGAGATCGAGACGCCCGTCCTGCAGACGGAGGCCGGCGGCGCCGACGCCCGCCCCTTCGCCACCCACCACAACGCCCTCGACCTGCCCCTCACCCTGCGCATCGCCACTGAGCTGCACCTCAAGCGGCTGGTGGTGGGGGGCTTCGAGCGGGTCTACGAGCTGGGGCGCATCTTCCGCAACGAGGGGGTGAGCACCCGCCACAACCCCGAGTTCACCTCGGTGGAGATCTACCAGGCCTTCGCCGATTACCACACGATGATGGACCTCACCGAGCAGCTGCTGGCCGCGGCCTGCCTGGAGGTCTGCGGCGACACGCGCCTCACCTATCAGGGGGAGGCGATCGATCTCACCCCGCCCTGGCGGCGGGTCACCATGCACGAGCTGGTGCAGCAGGCCACCGGCCTCGATTTCAGCGGCTTCGGCGATCGCGCCGCGGCGGCGGTGGCGATGGAGGCCGCCGGCCTGGCGGCCCCCGAGGCCGCCGACAGTGTCGGCAGGCTGCTGGTGGAGGCCTTCGAGCAGGCGGTGGAGACCACCCTGGTGCAGCCCACCTTCGTGATGGACTATCCGGTGGAGAATTCGCCCCTGGCCCGGGCCCACCGCAGCAAGCCGGGGCTGGTGGAGCGCTTCGAGCTGTTCATCGTCGGGAGGGAGACGGCCAACGCCTTCAGCGAGCTGATCGACCCGCTGGATCAGCGCGCCCGGCTGGAGCTGCAGCAGCTGCGCCGCCAGGCGGGGGACCCGGAAGCCCAGACGGTTGACGAGGATTTTCTGCACGCCCTTGAGGTGGGCATGCCCCCCACGGGCGGTCTGGGCATCGGGATCGATCGCCTCGCCATGCTGCTCACCGACAGCCCCTCGATCCGCGATGTGATCGCCTTCCCCCTGCTGCGCCCGGAGGCCCGTGACAGGGCCGGAACCGACGCAGTGGGATAATGGTCCCTAGTAGGCCTTCTCCCCCTCGGGGCTCTGGTATGAGTGGTGAGCGCGTCGGTTTTCGCTTTCAACACGCCGATGCCGTGGTGAAGCGCAATCCCCAGGGGCGGTCCCGCCGTGGCTGGGTCACGGAGCCCGTGGAGCAGACAACCAACCGGGG
>CAZBMT010000448.1:0-2241 GCA_964492645.1 uncultured Cyanobium sp.
TCCTGGGTCTCCCAGGTGAAGCCCTCCCCCAGGGCCTGCCAGTGGAGGTCGTCGCCGAAGCGCTCCAGGGCCCGGGCCTCCCCCGGCTGCCAGCCGCCCTTGATGAATTGCACCACCGCCACCTTGCCGCCATGGCCCAGGGTGCGCAGCACCAGGCCCAGGGCCGCCGTGGTCTTGCCCTTGCCCTCGCCGGTGAATACCAACACCAGCCCCTTCTCAAGGTTCCGCTCCCCCACCCGCTGCTGCTGCACCTCGCGGCGGCGCTGCATGCGGCGGCGGTAGGCCTCCTGGTCCACCTCGGGGGCCAGGTCGCCCCCGGGGCCCAGTTCCTCCGCCTGGCGATCCAGGGCGAGGGTGTCGTCCGCCGTGGCGGGCGAGGGCGTGGAGGCGTTCGCCGTCATGGGGAGCGGTGTCCGTTTGGGGCACTCTGGCGGAGCCGTGCCAGGGCCGTGTCGACCGCCTGCTGCTGGTCGCGGCGGGTGATCCAGTGGTGGTAGGTGCGGGTGTGGATCGCCACCGAGTGACCCATCATCCTGGCCGCCACCGTGTCCGGCAGGCCGATGTGGATGGTGCGCACGGCCCAGGCGTGGCGCAGGTCGTAGGGGGTGATCGGCAGCCCGTAGCGGCGGAACTGCTCCGCCACCCGCCGGCCCACCTGCTGAAGGGTGGTGCGGCGCAGGTCGGTGCACACCCGGGGCAGCTCGGCGCCGCCCTCCCCCAGCGTCTCCAGGCCGAAGCGCTCCACCCAGTCCGGCTGGAACGGCCACACCTGGTGCTCCCCGGTCTTGCTGGTGGGCAGCACCCGCAGCACCCGGTCGCCCCCGGGGGCCAGGGCGGAGAGGTCGCAGAAGAACACCTCGTGGTTGCGCAGGCCGTAGGTGGCCATCAGGCCGTAGGCCAGGCGCCAGCGGGGGTTGGGGATGGCCGCCACCAGCTCCAGGATGCGTGCGTCGCTGGGCAGGCCCCGGAAGCGGGCCACATGCAGGCCGTAGCCGCCGCTGCGCTCGCTCCAGTCGGCCGGCAGGGGGATCTGGAGGTGGCGGGCGAGGGCCCCCAGGGCGAGGCCGCACTGCTGGCGGCTGCGGCTGGCCAGGGGGTAGGTCTCCAGCACCCGCTCCAGCAGGGGCACATCAATGGCCGCGGTCCCCTCAACCGATGCGGCGGCCACCGCCGCCAGCCGCCGCAGGTAGGGCCGGTAGGCGCCGCTCCAGGTGCTGCGGCTGCCGGCGGGTCGGCGGCGGCGGCGGGGATCGGCGAAGAAGGCGGCCTCGAAGGCCGCCAGCAGCGGGGTGAACCCCACGGCCCCGGCGAGGGAGGCCTCCGCCTGGGGCGCCGGGGCGGCCGGCCGGCGGCGCCAGTGCTCCCAGGAGAAGCGGCCCAGCTCGACATCCTCCCGCACCCGGGCCAGCTGGTCGAGGGCGGCGGCAACCCCCTCCACCGTGGCCGGTAGACCCAGACTGATCCGCTGCACCGGCCGCGCCGCCGTGCCCTTAGGGCAGGGCAGGGGCCCGCGCAGACCGAGGCGGTGCTGGCGGAGCTCCAGCCGAAGGGCGGTCCCGGAGGCCGCCAGCTGTCGGTTCCGCTCCCGTACCAGGTCGGCAGGATCAGCGTCCGTCAGATCGGCGGCAGCCGCAAGGGGAGCGACGGGCAATGGCGGGGCAGCCGGTGGGATGGCGAGGCGATCGGGGAGCTGCGTCGGAAACTAGCCCTGCCGTCCCGGAGCCGCCAGGGCGGCGGACGGTGACCCGCCGGGCAGCCGCCGGTGAGGAGGCGGGGTTACGCTCTGCCTTTCTGATCGAAGGCATGGCCAGGGTCGGCGTGCTGCTGCTGAACCTCGGCGGTCCGGAGCGGATCGAGGATGTCGGGCCCTTCCTCTACAACCTCTTCGCCGATCCGGAGATCATCCGCCTGCCCACGCCGGCGCTGCAGAAACCCCTGGCCTGGCTGATCAGCACCCTCCGCAGCGGCAAGTCGAAGGAGGCCTACCGCTCCATCGGCGGCGGTTCGCCCCTGCGCCGCATCACCGAGCAGCAGGCCCGGGAGCTGCAGAGCCGCCTGCGCCAGGAGGGTGTCGATGCCACCAGCTACGTGGCGATGCGTTACTGGCATCCCTTCACCGAGTCGGCGGTGGGCGACATCAAGGCCGACGGCGTGGAGGAGGTGGTGGTGCTGCCGCTCTATCCCCACTTCTCGATCAGCACCAGCGGCTCCAGCTTCCGGGAACTGCAGCGCCTCCGCCAG
>CAZBMT010000449.1:0-2232 GCA_964492645.1 uncultured Cyanobium sp.
ACCCTGCCCCCCGCCCGCCAGCTGAGCGTCATGCGCCAGCTGGGATCGGAGGGCATGGTGCGCCGGCTCCAGCTTCTCCAGGCGGAGGGCCTGATCCCATGACCAACCTTCAGCGGGGCTCCAAGCGCCTCCCGGTTGCCAGCCTGCGACTGATCTGGCTGCTGCTGCCGGCGGGTGTGCTGGGCGGGCTCGGGCTGCTGGTGATCCTCGCCGGCCTGGTGCCCCTCCTGGCCGGCCTGCAGCGCGACAGCCAGCGCCTCCAGGAGCTGGAGCAGCTGCGGGACCAGGTGACCCTGATGCGGGGCCAGCTGGTCACCACCCAGGAGAGCACCGAGGCCGCCATGGCCAGCAAGGCCAAGATCGAGCGGCTGATCACCGGCAACGGCGACCTGTCCACCTTCGTGGCCATGCTCGACCGCGAGGCCACCGCCTCGGGGGTGGAGCTGACCCTGTTCGAACCCACCCAGGCCGCCCCCGCCGCCGGCACCCCACCCGGGGCCGCCCCTGCGGCCCCTGCCGCGCCCCCCCCGGGGGCGGCTCCGCCCGCGGGGGGCGCCGCCCCGGCTGCGGGTGCCCCCCCTGCCGACCCCCTCGCGTTGCAGGGGCTCACCCTGCGCACCCTGCTGGTGTCGGCGAAGGGGACCTTCCCATCCCTGCTGTCCTTTCTGCGACGGCTGGAGGCCCTCAACGTGCTGGTGGTCCAGAGCGACCTCAGCCTCACGATCCCGGAAACGGAGCCCTCCGAGCGAAACCGGCCCGGCGCCATCGCCAATCCTCCGGTGCTGATGAAGCTCACGCTCGGTCTTTACAGCCGCACCCCGGCGGCGGCAGGGGCGCCCCCAGCACCCGCTGCGGCGCCCCCCGCCGCACCGACCCCCGCTCCCCCCGCCCCCGCCAACTGACCATGCCGATGCAACGGGATCCGGTACCTGGCCGATTCGCCCGATCGCCGATACCATTCGCCGGATTGGGAGATCAGTGGAACGTGGCAAAACGTCAGTGGCGGCACGTTCTTTCCACGTCTCTCGGGCTGCTCGCCATTCAGGGAACGGGTGTGCCCTCCGCCTTCGCCGCGGTGGCCCCAACTCCCGCCGCTGCTGCCGGCGGCGCCCGGCTTTCGGAGATCGCCCAGGCGAGCGGCACCCTTGACATCAAGTTACGCCGCCTGCCCGATTCCGTCGAGGTTGTCATCGAGGGCACAGGCCCCTCTCCCGTGCTGCAGCAGACCACCCAGGGAGCCGTCTGGCTGGGCCGTCTGCAGACCGCCCAGCCGATGACCCTGCGGCGCGGTCCGGTGCAGCTCTCCCTGCCCGAGGCCGGGCTGCAGAGCATCAGCTTCGAGGGCTCGGGCAACGTCTTCGATCTGAGGGTGTCCCCCACCCCCGGTTTCCCGGTGGGCCGGCCCGTGGTGAGCGGCGACGGCCGCAGCCTGATCCTCACCTTCAACGCTCCGGCGCAGGCCACCCTCCAGACCCTCACCCCCAACGTCACCACCCCGGGACGGGTGCCCCAGCCGGGCTTCGTGCCGCCCCTGCAGCCGCGGGCGGTGGCGCCGCCGCTGGGGGACATGGCCGTGGGGACCATGACGATCAGCAATCCCAGCTACGTCAGTGTGAGTGGCCCGCCGGTCACCATGACCCTGCGCAATGCTCCTGCGAAAGACGTGTTGATGGCCCTGAGCCAGCTGGGTGGTTACGGCTTCGTCTACGTCGACGACACCGTCAACGCATCTGCCGCCGGTGCAGCCGCCCCCTCGACTGCCGCCCTCCGGCCCATCTCGATCTCCTTCCGTCGCGAGAACTACGGCCGGGCGATCAATTCGGCGCTGCTGGCGGCGGGCCTGCAGGGCAAGCGCGACGGCAACACGATTTTCGCCGGCCCGAATGTGCTGGCCAAGAGCTTCGGCTCCCAACTCTCCAAGGTCTACCGGCTCAACCAGGTGCCCCCCAACGCGGCCGCCGACTACCTGGCCAATCTGGGGGCCCAGGTCACCAAGACCAACACGATCACCACCGCGGTGTCGGAGGGCGTCGCCGCCACGGCCGCCCCCGCGGGCAGCCCCACCGCGGCCACCACCACCTCCAGCACCACCACCACGGTGGAATCCTTCGGGGCCAGCAACGGCCCCCTGATCGGCCTGCGGGCCACCACCGACACCCGGCTGGGCACCATCACCCTGGTGGGCGCGCCGCGCCTGGTGGCCATCGCCGAGCAGTACCTCCGGCAGCTCGA
>CAZBMT010000450.1:0-2224 GCA_964492645.1 uncultured Cyanobium sp.
CGGTTCCCGTACGCGTTCGGCTGGCCCCCAGCCCCACCGGCACCCTCCACATCGGCACCGCCCGCACGGCGGTGTTCAACTGGCTGTTCGCTCGCCACCGGGGGGGCGCCTTCCTGCTCCGCATCGAGGACACCGACCGGGAACGCTCCAGGGAGGAGTACACCGAGAACATCCTTGACGGCCTGCGCTGGCTGGGCCTCACCTGGGACGAGGAGCCGGTGGTGCAGAGCCAGCGCATCGAGGCCCACCGGGCTGCGATCGGGCGGTTGCTCGCCAGCGGCCACGCCTACCGCTGCTTCGCCAGCGACGCCGAGCTGGCGGCGATGCGGGAGCGCCAGCAGGCCGAGGGCCGGGCCCCCCGCTACGACAACCTGCACCGGGACCTCACCCCCGAACAGCGGCAGGCCTACATCGATGAGGGCCGCGAGGCGGTGATCCGCTTCCGCATCGACGACGGCGCCACGATCACCTGGAACGACCTGGTGCGCGGCGAGATGCGCTGGGCCGGCAGCGACCTCGGCGGCGACATGGTGATCGCCCGCCGGGCCCCCGCCGATGCCATCGGCGACCCGCTCTACAACCTGGTGGTGGTGGTGGACGACGCCGCCATGGCCATCAGCCACGTGATCCGCGGCGAGGACCACATCGCCAACACCGGCAAGCAACTGCTGCTCTACGCCGCCCTGGGGCTGACGCCCCCCCAGTTCGCCCACACCCCCCTGATCCTCAACCAGGAGGGCCGCAAGCTCTCCAAGCGCGACGGCGTCACCTCCGTGGGCGATTTCCGCGCCATGGGCTACACCGCCGAGGCCCTGGTCAACTACATGACCCTGCTGGGCTGGTCGCCGCCGGAGGGCATCGGCGAGCGCTTCAGTCTCGAGCAGGCGGCGGCGGTTTTCTCCTTCGAGCGGGTCAACCGGGCCGGGGCGCGCTTCGACTGGGACAAGCTCAACTGGCTCAACGCCCAGGTGCTGCACGGGCTGGAGGCACGCGAACTGCGCCAGCGGCTGCTGCCCCTCTGGCAGGCCCGGGGCTGGGCCGACGAGGGCCCCGCCGCCGACGCCGTCTGGCAGGAGGAACTCTGCGCCCTGCTGGGGCCCTCCCTCAGCCTGCTGGCGGACGGGGTCGACCAGGCCGCCCCCTTCTTCACCACACCGGAGCCGGACGAAGCCGCCCTGGCCCTGCGGACCGACGCCGGCAGCCGCGCCGCCCTGGCGGCCCTGCTGGAACTGCTGCCGGAGGGGCCGCTCGAGGCCGAGGCCGCCCAGGCGCTGCTGGGGGCCGCCGCCACCGCCGCGGGTGTCAAGAAAGGGGTGCTGATGAAGGGCCTGCGAGCCGCCCTGCTGGGCAGCCTCAAGGGGCCCGACCTGCTCACCACCTGGCTGCTGCTGCACCGGCTCGGCAGCGACCGGGAGCGGATCGCCGCCTCGCTCTGACGCTGGCCCCCCTGGGCTCAGTCGTCGAGGGCGCCGTAGATCGGCTCCACCCGGATCGCCTGGACGCTGCCGGCCCGGAGCACGAGGAACTCGCTGGTCAGGTCGCTGATCGGCACGTTCACGAACGTGTCGAGGGCCGCCGCGTTCAGCACCCCACCGTACCAGTTCTGGAAGTCCTCCAGGGTGTTGAAGTGCACCTCCTGGTGGTGGCCGCCACTCAGGAACAGGTGGATGGCATAGCGGCGGGGGGTGCGGGCCATGGAGCAGCGGCTGCGGCTGAACGCCCACAGGATGCCCCATAGGGCCGCAACAGACTTGTCGCAGGGCGGTAGAGGGGATGGAGCGGGGCGCCGCTGGCGGTGAGGCCGAGACACACCAGCCGGGAGCGGTGGGAAGCCAGCAGTTCCAGCACCCTCTCATCCTGGCCCGAGCGGCGGCCGCCGTTGCCCCAGCCCAGCCAGATCGGCGGTGGCGTTCCAGCCAGGGCCGGCCCGCTGCGCCACTCGCCGGCTCGCACCCTTCGCTGGATCCAGGCCGGGTTGGCCGCGCCCACCGGATCGGCAACCAGGGCCAGGGCGGCCGGGCGGGGGCTGATGCGGGCGAAGAGGTTCAGCACCTCCAGGCCGCCATAGCCCCAGCCGGCGGCGAAGGCCATCAGCCGCCGCAGGGTGGGGTCGTCGTGGCGGTGGTCGGCGCGGGAGGGGTTCAGGCCGATGAACAGCAGCCGGCTGCCCCGGGGCTCCCAGACGCGCTCCAGCCACCAGCGGTAGTGGCCGCAGCGGCTGAAG
>CAZBMT010000451.1:0-2224 GCA_964492645.1 uncultured Cyanobium sp.
GAGGAACAGGTCCACCGGAATCACCTCATGCAGGGGCAGCACCCGGGGCAGCAGCTCGGGAACGATGCCGGGGGCGAAGGGCAGCTGGCCGGTGGCATCGGCCAGCTCCAGGTAGCCCCGCTCCAGCACCGCTTTGGCACCATCGTGGCCGCCATCGAGCAGGTTGCGCAGGCCGGGCACGTTGGCCGTCACGGCGCAGTCGCCGAAGGAGATCACCAGGGCCGTGCGCTCGCGCACCTGCAGGGCCAGTTCGAGGTTGTCTACGTTCGCCACCGCCCCCTCCACCAGGGCGATATCGACGTTCTCCGGGTAGATCTTGACGTCGGTGCCGACGGGAGAGAAGACCACATCCACCTTCTCGGCCAGGTCGAAGAGGAATTCGTCCAGGTCGAGAAACGACATATGGCAGCCGGAGCAGCCCGCCAGCCAGACGGTGGCGAGGCGCAGCTTGGCGGCGGGCGGAGAGGGGGTCATGGGGTGGGGGGTCACTGGTTGTGCCAGCGGTGCTGGTCGCGGGCGCTGCGCAGCAGGGCGGGCAGGCCGGCGTCGGGTTGTTTCTCGGCGGTGGTGTCGGTGTTGCGGAACAGGGCGCCGGTGGGGCACACCTCGACGCACTTGCCGCAAGAGGTGCAGGCCTGCACCTGGCCCCAGGGCTCATCAAGGCCGGCAACGATGTGGCACTGGCCGCCGCGGCTGCCGATGTCCCAGACGTGGGCCCCCTCGATCTCATCGCACACCCGCACGCAGCGGGTGCAGAGGATGCAGCGGTTGTGGTCGAGGGTGAACTGGGGGTGGGAGGCATCCACCGACCGCTGGGGGTACTGGTAAGGGAAGCGGGAATGGTCCATGCCCACGGTCACGGCCATGTCCTGCAGCTCGCAGTGGGTGTTGGCCACGCAGACGGCGCAGACATGGTTGCCCTCGGCGAAGAACAGCTCCACCGCCATGCGCCGGACCTCCCTGAGCCGGGGGGTGTGGGTGTGCACCACCATCCCCTCGGAGGCGGCGGTGCTGCAGGCGGGCAGCAGCTTGGTCGACCCCTCCACTTCCACCAGGCACAGCCGGCAGGAGGACACGGGATTGAGGCCATCGAGGTGGCAGAGGGTGGGGACGTCGGCCGCGGAGGCCCGGGTGGCCTCCAGCAGGCTGGCGCCGGCCGGCACGGCCACGTCCTGGCCATTGACGTTGAGGGTGACGACGGCCATCAGCGGAACCTCCCGGTGGCGAGGGCGTCCGCAGGCTCGCGGCAGGCGGCCTCGTAGTCGTGGCGGAACCAGCGCAGGGTGCTGAGCACCGGGTTGGGGGCCGACTGGCCCAGGCCGCAGAGGCTGGTGACCTTGACCATCTGGCAGAGGGCATCGAGGCGTTCCATGTCCTCGGGGGTGGCCCGGCGTTCCACGAAGCGATCGAGCAGCTGGGCCAGCTGCACGGTGCCGGCGCGGCAGGGGATGCACTTGCCGCAGCTCTCATTGACGCTGAAGCCCATGAAGTGGCGCGCCACCTCGGGCATGGAGGTGCTCTGCCCCATCACCACCATGCCGCCGGAGCCCATCATCGAGCCGAGCTCCAGCAGGCTTTCGTAGTCGACGGGGGTGTCCAGCCGTTCCGCCGGGATGCAGCCCCCCGAAGGCCCCCCCGTCTGCACCGCCTTGATCGGCGAGCCATCGGGCACACCGCCGCCGATCACCTCCACCACGGTGCGCAGGGGGGTGCCCATCGGCACCTCCACCAGGCCGGTGTTGACCACCGCCCCGGAGAGGGCGAACACCTTGGTGCCCTTGCTGTGCTCGGTGCCCATGGCGGCGTACCAGTCGCCTCCCTGGCGCAGAATCGCCGGCACGGCGGTGAAGGTCTCGACGTTGTTGATCAGGGTAGGCGCCCCCCAGAGGCCTGACTGGGCCGGGAAGGGGGGCCGGGGCTGGGGCATGCCGCGCTGGCCCTGGATCGAGAGCAGCAGGGCCGTCTCCTCGCCGCAGACGTAGGCGCCGGCCCCCACCCGCACCTCCAGCCGCAGGTTGAAGGTGGTGCCGTGGATGTGGTTGCCCAGGAGGTGCCGGCTGCGGGCCTGCTGCAGAGCCAGCCGCAGCCGCTCGATCGCCAGGGGGTATTCCGCCCGCACGTAGACGAAGCCCCGCTCGGCGCCGACGGCGTAGGCCGCGATGGCCATCCCCTCGATCAGCCGGTGCGGATCGCTCTCCAGCACGCTGCGGTCCATGAAGGCGCC
>CAZBMT010000452.1:0-2215 GCA_964492645.1 uncultured Cyanobium sp.
TCCAGGCCGGCGAAGCGGCCGGCGGCCGCGTTCATGGTGCCGTCCTTGGCCATCACCGTGATCAGGGGCAGGCCGTGGCGGCTGCCGATGGCGAAGTCATTGGGGTCATGGGCGGGGGTCACCTTGACGCAGCCCGTGCCGAAGGCCGGATCCACGTGCTCATCCGCCACGATCGGGATCTGGCGCCCCACCAGGGGCAGGGTGATCGTCTGCCCCACCAGGGCGGCGTAGCGGGGGTCGGTGGGGTGCACGGCCACGCCGGTGTCACCCAGCAGCGTCTCGGGGCGGGTGGTGGCCACCACCAGGTGGTCGGTGCCATCGGCCGCCGCGCCGCCACTGAGCGGATAGCGGAAGTGCCAGAGGTGGCCGTCCAGCTCCTTCATCTCCACCTCCAGATCGCTCACCGCCGATCCCGAGGCCGGGCACCAGTTCACCAGGTATTCGCCTCGGTAGATCAGCCCCTCCTCGTGCAGGCGCACGAAGGCCTCCACCACCGCCGCGCTCAGGCCCGGATCGAGGGTGAAGCGCTCCCGGCGCCAGTCGACCGAGTAGCCCAGCCGGCGCAGCTGGCCCACGATCGTGCCGCCGCTCTCCCCCTTCCAGGCCCAGGCCCGCTCCAGGAAGGCGTCGCGGCCCAGATCCTCCTTGCTGCCGCCCTCCGCCTTGATCTGCTTCTCCAGCAGCGTCTGCACCGCGATCGAGGCGTGGTCGGTGCCGGGCAGGCAGAGCACGTTCCTGCCCTGCAGCCGCTGGAAGCGGACGATCGTGTCGATCAGGGCCGTCTCGAAGCCGTGGCCCATGTGCAGGCTGCCGGTCACGTTCGGCGGCGGGATCACCACCGAGAAGGGTTCCCCGGGCGCCGCGGGGTCGGGGTGGAAGGCGCCGGCCGCCTCCCAGGCCGCCTGCCAGCGCGCTTCGGTGGCGGCCGGGTCGTAGGTCTTGGGCAGGGGCTCGGCGGACACGGGGGGCCTGGGGCAGTGGGGCCCATGGTCGCAAAAGGGGGGCCACTCCTAGGCTGAGCCCATGGCCGACGGCTGGGAATCACGGCTGGAGCGCTGGCGGCAGGCGGGCCTGATCGATGCCGCCGGCGTCGAGGCGATCCGGGCCTGGGAGCGGGCCCAGCCCGGCCGCCCGCGGCTGCGGGTGCCGGTGCTGGTGGCGGTCGCCCTGGGGGGTGTGCTGGTGGCCGCCGGGCTGCTGCTGTTCGTCTCCACCCACTGGGACGCCCTGGCGCCAGGCCAGCGCTTCGGGCTGCTGCTGGCGCTGGTGGTGGGGCTGCACGGCGGAGCCGCGGCCATCGAGGAGCGCTTCCCGCCCCTGGCGGTGAGCCTGCACGGGGTGGGCACGGTGACCCTGGGGGCGGGCCTGTTCCTGGCCGGCCAGCTGTTCCATCTCGAGGCCCACTGGCCCCTGGGGCTGCTGCTCTGGGCCATCGGCGCGGGCCTGGGCTGGGCCCTGCTGCGCCAGTGGCCCCAGCTGGCGCTGCTGGCCCTGCTGGGGCCGGCCTGGCTGATCAGTGCCTGGCAGCAGGCCGTCGACGCCGCCGCCGAGGGACTGCCGGGAGGGTCCGGGGATCCGACGGCCGTGCTGGCGCCGGCGGCGGGCCTGCTGCTGCTCAGCCTCTGCTATCTGGCGGCGCCGGCGGGGGCGGGCCCCGCCCCGGCGCCGCGGCGGGTGCTGCTCTGGATCGGCGCTCTGGGCCTGCCGCCGGCGGGCCTGATCTGGCAACTCGTCAGCCGCACGGCGCCCTCCACCGCCCCCCTGCCCCTGCCGCTGGCCCTGGTCGGCTGGGCCGTCGCCCTCGGAGTCCCCCTGCTGCTCGGCCTGCGCCTGCGGGGCCGGCGCGCCTGGCCCCTGGCGGTGGCGATCGGCTGGCTGCTGCCGGGGCTGGCGCTGGCCTGGGGCAACCACCCGGACGCCGGCGTCTTCTCCTATGTGTGGTGGGCGGTCGGCGGCCTGCTGCTGGTGGCCTGGGGCGTGATGGAGGGCCGCTCCGAGCGGGTCAACCTCGGCGCCGCCCTGATCGCCGTCGTCGTGCTCACCTTCTACGTGTCCCAGGTGATGGACAGCCTGGGCCGCTCCGCCAGCCTGATCGGGCTGGGGGTGCTGTTCCTCGGCGGCGGCTGGGGGCTGGAGCTGCTACGCCGACGGCTGGTGGCCCGGGCCATCGCCAGGGGGACCCCATGATCCCCGGGCCGGCACGTGGCCTGCTGGT
>CAZBMT010000453.1:0-2206 GCA_964492645.1 uncultured Cyanobium sp.
GCTCAACGGGCTGAACCTGATCGGCATCGCAGCCCTGCACCCAGCTAATCTCCCCCCTGCCGGGGTCCAGCCCTCGGATGCGTCCATCCTTCACCGGGCAAGGCCATCGCCAGCACCCCTGCCTCCTTCGCACGACGCCCTGAGGATGCAGGCCTGGTTTTTCCCGCCACCGCTGATCTGGCCGGCTGGCTGATCCAGGAGCAGCTTGCGCTCGCCTTCACCACCTACCGCGCCAACCGCCTGCTGTTCCTCGGCGTCGGTGAGGGCGGTGACCTCCGGTTGCACGAACGCCTGTTCGATCGGCCGATGGGGCTCTACGCCCACGGCGAGGCCCTGTGGATGGCCGGCCGCCGCCAGATCTGGCGACTCGACAACCTGCTCGCCCCCGGCCAGCGCCATGAAGGCGGTGATCGGCTCTATGTGCCGGCGGCCAGCTTCACCACCGGCGATGTCAATGCCCATGAGCTGGTGATCGATGCGGACGGAGCGCCCGTGTTCGTGAACACGGCCTTCAGCTGCCTGGCCACCCTTGAGCCGGGCTGCAGCTTTGCCCCCACCTGGCAGCCGCCCTTCATCCAGCGCCTGGCCGCCGACGACCGCTGCCACCTCAACGGCCTCGCCCTCCAGGGCGGTGTTCCCACCTGGGCCACCGCCTGCGGCCATACCGACAAGGCCGGCGGCTGGCGCGACAACCGTGCCGGCGCCGGGGTGGTGCTGCACATCCCCACCGGCAGCATCGCCGCCACCGGCCTGGCGATGCCCCACTCGCCCCGCTGGCACCAGGGAAAACTCTGGCTGCTTAATTCCGGCACCGGCGAGCTGGGCTGGATCGAGCACGAACGCTTCTCCCCCCTCTGTTCCCTGCCGGGCTTCGCCAGGGGGCTGGCCTTTGCGGGGGGTTGCGCCGTGGTGGGGCTCTCCAAGCTGCGTTCGCCCCAGTTCACCGGCCTGCCGCTGGAAGAACGCCTGGCGGCCGAGGGTCTCCACGGTGGCTGTTGCGGCCTGCGGGTGATCGATCTGGCCACGGGCGCCATCCTGCACAGCCTCGATCTGCCCGATCCGATCGATGAACTGTTCGATGTGGTGGTGCTCCCCGGCGTGCGCCAGCCCCGCGCCCTGGGCCTGCAGGGGGAAGACATCGACTGCCTGGTGAAGCTGCCCGGCCGCGATGAGCTGGTGACGGTGCGACCCAAGGCCCCCAGCGGCAACCCCCACCAGGGGCCCGAGCTGCGGGATTTCGGCCTGCCGGCACCCACCGCCAGCACCGATACCCCCATCCGCTACCAGCGGGTGCTGCAGCTGACCCCGGCCACCCTCGCCCCCTACGCGCCGCTCACCTTTCCCTCGCTCGCCCCCGGTAGCCCGGCCCTGGCCGGCATCAGCGGCGAGCTGCTGGGGCTGTCGGCGATGGCCGCCGGTGTGATGGTGGGGTTCGCGGTGGCTGAGCGCCTGCCGGATGGGGGCGCCACGTTGCGCTCACTGATGGTGGAGCCGGCCTGGCGACGGCGCGGCATCGGCACCCGGCTGGTGGCCGAGCTGATGCGCTTCCTGGCCAGCGAAGGCATCGGCCCACTGCTGCTGCGCTATCAGGCCTCCGAACTCAGCGCCGTCGCCCTCGAGCCGATCCTCGCCCGGCTCGGCTGGAGTGCCCCGTCGGTGGATTTCGTGCTGATCGAAAGCAGCGCCGAGCGGCTGGCCGCCGTGCCCTGGGCCGAACGGTTCCCGATCTCGGCGCCCTACCGCCTGCAGCCCTGGACGGAGTTCGCCGCCGCCACCGGCCCCGAGGCGATCCAGCCGCAGGCGCGCCGGCTGGAGGCCCCCGCCGTGTTGCTGCCGCCGGCCCGCCTCGATGGCATCGAGCCTGCCGTGTCGCTGGCGCTGCTGCACCACGAGGATCTGGTGGGCTGGCTGATCGCCCACCGCACCGGCCCCAATCGCCTGCGCTACTCCAGCCTGTTCGTGGCCCCGGCGCACCGCGGCCGCGCCCGCGGCCTCGCCCTGCTTGCCACCGGCTTCCACCGCCAGCAGGCCGCCGGCATTCCCGCGGCCCGCGCCGCCATCGCTGCCGATAACCCCGAAATGCTGCGGGTGCTGCGCCGCCACCTGGCTCCCTTCCTCAGCGGCAGCGGCGAATCACGCCGCAGCGGCCATCCCCTCGCAATGAATCCAGCCGCCACCGGGCCGTCAACTCCAACGGGGGGATGAG
>CAZBMT010000454.1:0-2205 GCA_964492645.1 uncultured Cyanobium sp.
GTGCTGATCAGGGGGGAGTAGCGCGTCACCGTGGTGATCAGCACCACCGCCAGGCTGATCAGCAGCAGTGAGAGCAGCCAGGGGTGCGACTGACAGAACGGCAGCGCCAGGATCAGCAGCACCTCGGTGGCGAGTGTGAGGATGTAGCCGCGATGGCGGTGGCGGAGCCTCTGGATCTGCTCAAGGGTGAAGGGCACCGGGGCCTGGCGGGGTTGGCGTTCATGCTCGCAGCGGCGCTCAGCCACGGCACCGGGCCCCGGACGGCGGGACTCCCGCGAGCACCTGGTCGAGCCAGGACTGCGACAGGCTTTCAAAGATGTGCGAATCAGCACATTGCCCGAAGTGAATGTGAAATTTCGCCGAATTCGCCGCTCTGGTTACAACGAACGCGCGACGCGCTAACGGCTGTCCATAAGCTGTCTGACTCAGGGGTACCCGACCCTTCCGACCGCCGTCCCGCCGCCGTCCCCGTGCCGATTCCCTCCTCCCTGGTCACCCTGCTGGTGGGCATGGCGCTCGTGCTCTCCGGCCTCTGGGTCGGTTACAACGTCGACCTCCTGCCCCTCGACGCCAGCGCCAACGCGCCGGTCTATGACTCGCTGTTCCGGGTGCTGTTCAGCATCGGCACGATCCTTTTCCTGGGCATCGTCGGGCTGGTGGTGTTCAGCCTGGTGCGCTTCCGCCGCCGCAGCGGCGACCACACCGACGGCCTGGCGATCGAGGGAAATCTGCTGCTGGAGATCGTCTGGACCGCCATCCCGGCGATCGTCGTCCTGTTCGTCGGCATCTACAGCTACGACATCTACGAGCGCATGGGGGGCATGAGCAGCCTCAACGACCACGCCGCCATGCACCGGATGCCGGCGATGGAGACCATGGAGGCCTCCGTCACAACCGCGGACCCCTCCCTGGAGGCAACGGCCCCCCTCAAGGCCCCCCGGGTCTGGGGAGGCATCGGCACGGCGGCCGGCGAGTCCAACGTGCTGCCGGTCGAGGTGACGGCCATGCAGTTCGCCTTCATCTTCCACTACCCGGAAGGCGACATCACCAGCGGTGAGCTGCATGTCCCCAATGGCCGACCCGTGGAACTGCGCATGAAGGCCAACGACGTGATCCACGCCTTCTGGGTGCCCCAGTTCCGGCTCAAGCAGGACGTGATTCCAGGCCAGCCCACCGTGCTCACCTTCACCCCCACCAAGGCGGGCAGCTACCCGATCATCTGCGCCGAGCTCTGCGGTCCTTACCACGGCGGCATGCGCTCCACCGTCGTGGTGCACGAGCCGGATGCCTACGACGCCTGGCTTAAGAAGAACAGCCCCCTGACGGCCACGGTGGCCAGCGCCGCGGGCACACCCACCGCCTGACGCCCCTCCCGCCGATCCCGACACCGCCCGCACCCTTCCGCCCGATGACCGTCGCCTCCCCCAACGACTTCCAGGAGAGCCTCCAGCCCCAGGGCTGGCTGCGCTACTTCAGTTTCAGCCTGGATCACAAGGTGATCGGCCTGCAGTATCTGGTGACCGGATTCCTCTTCTATTTCATCGGCGGAGCCCTGGCCGGTGTGATCCGCGCCGAACTGGCCAGCCCGATCTCGGATTTCGTCAGCCGGGAAACCTACAACGAAGTTCTCACCCTCCACGGGACCGTGATGATCTTCCTGTGGATCGTGCCGGTGGTGAACGGTGCTTTCGGCAACTACCTGATCCCCTTCTACGTGGGCGCCAGGGACATGGCCTTTCCCCGGCTCAACGCCGTGGCCTTCTGGATGATTCCGCCGGCCGGGATCCTGCTGATCGGCAGCTACTTCATCACCGGGGCGGCCCAGTCCGGCTGGACGGCCTACCCGCCCCTGAGCATCACCACCCCGGCCCTGGGCCAGGTGGTCTGGATCGTCAGCGTGCTGCTGCTGGGAGGCAGCTCGATCTTCGGCGGCATCAACTTCATCGCCACCGTGCTCAAGCTGCGCCGGCCCGGCCTGAAGCTCATGCAGTTGCCCATGTACTGCTGGGCGATGCTCGGCACCAGCATCCTGGTGGTGCTCTCCACCCCCGTCCTGGCCGGCACCCTGCTGCTGCTGAGCTTCGACATCGTCGCCCACACGGGCTTCTTCAACCCCGCCCTGGGCGGGAACGTGGTGGTCTACCAGCACCTCTTCTGGTTCTATTCCCACCCGGCCGTCTACATCATGGTGCTGCCGGCCTTCGG
>CAZBMT010000455.1:0-2204 GCA_964492645.1 uncultured Cyanobium sp.
GAACCAGGAATCGAGGATCACCGGCTTTTCCTCCCAGCGGGCGTAGAAAGCGTCCACCGCCTCCTGGCGGGAAGGAATCGGATGATCCTGCAGCGCCCGCAGGCCCGCCCGGGCCAGGGTCATCGAGGGGCCGTCCACCGCGGCGCGGGCCGCCGCGATCGCCGCCGCATCACCCGCGGCCACCCGCCAGCTCCAGATCGAGCCCGTCAGCATCCGGTCGCCCACCCCCTCCGGCCACACCAGCGACCACTGTTCGCTCACCCGCCCCAGGGCCCGCGCTAGGGGCTCGGCCAGGGCTTCCCCGAAGCGGCGGCGCAGGGCCTGCAGAGCGGTGAAAAGGGCCGGTGGATCTGGCTCCGGCGCCGCATCCTCCAGTTCGGCCAGCCCCGGCAGGGACAGCAGCACGCTGCGGCTGGCCTCCGAGAGGGAGGGATCGGCCAGGATCCGCTCGAAGGCGGCAATCAGGGCGTCCTCCAGGACCGCATCGACCCGGCCGGCGGCGCGGCGCAGCAGGGCGCGGCGCAGCAGCACCTGGCCCGCGTCCCAGCGGGCGAAGGGGTCGCTGTCGGCCGCCAGCAGATGCACCAGCTCGCTGGAGGGCCGCCCCAGCGCCACCTTCACCGGTGCCGAGAACTGGCGCAGCAGCGAGAGGGCCGGCGGCGGCGCCTGGGCCGGCAGCCCCTCGAAGCGGAACCCCTGCTCCTCCTGATCGATCAGCAGCAGGCGCGTGCCCGCCCCCCAGCGGCGGCCCAGCAGGGGGGCGGCGCCGTGGTCAGGGTCCTCGGCCACCAGCCGCATCGGCAGGGGCTGGCCCGCCTGGCCCACCAGGCCCACGGCCAGGGGGATCACCAGGGGTTGCTTGTGGGGCTGGCCCGGGGTGGGGGGGGTGGACTGGCGCACGAACAGCTCCAGGGTCCCGGCCGCCTTGTTCCAGCGGCGCCGCACCTGCAGCACCGGCGTGCCCGCCTGGTGGTACCAGCGGCGGAACTGCACGAAATCGAAGGGCGGCAGGCGGCAGTTCTCCTCCAGCTCCCCGGCCGCGTCCTGCATCGCCTGGACGAAGTCCTCGCAGGTGGCGGCGGTGCCGTCGTGGCGTTCCACGTACAGCGCCATGCCCCGCTGGAACGTTTCCTCCCCCAGCAGGGTGTGCAGCACCCGGATCACCTCCGATCCCTTCTCGTAGATCGTGGTGGTGTAGAAGTTGTCGATCGCCTGATACTGGTCCGGTTGCACCGGATGGGCCGTGGGACCGGCATCCTCCCGGAACTGGGTGTTGCGCAGCATCGCCACGTTCTCGATCCGGTTGAGCGCATGGCCATGCAGATCGGCCGAGAAGCTCTGATCCCGGAAGACGGTGAGCCCCTCCTTCAGCGACAGCTGGAACCAGTCGCGGCAGGTGATGCGGTTGCCCGTCCAGTTGTGGAAGTACTCGTGGGCGATCACACTCTCGATCCGCTCCAGCTCGCCGTCGGTGGCGGTGGCGGCATCGGCGAGCACCAGCTTGGAGTTGAAGATGTTGAGGCTCTTGTTCTCCATCGCGCCCATGTTGAAGTGGCGCACGGCGACGATGTTGTACTCGTCGAGGTCGTAGGCCAGGCCATAGACGCGCTCGTCCCACTCCATCGCCCGCTTCAGGGAGGCCATGGCGTGGGCGGTGAAGGGGGCATCGCCCGGCTCCACGTGCAGGCGCAGCTGCACGGTGCGGCCGTCAGCGGTGACGAACGTGTCGCGCACCTCCTCCAGCCGGCCCGCCACCAGGGCGAACAGATAGGAGGGCTTGGGGAACGGGTCGTCCCAGACCGCGTAGTGGCGCGCTTCTCCGCCTGTCCCGGGGGGCAGGTCGCCGGCCTCGATGCCGTTGCCGTTGGAGAGCAGCACCGGGCAGCTGTCCCGGTCGGCCTCGATCCGCACCCGGAAGCGGCTGAGCAGGTCGGGACGATCCGGGTGGTACGTGATGCGGCGGAAGCCCTCCGCCTCGCACTGGGTGGTGACCATCCCGCCGCTCACGTAGAGCCCCTCGAGGCTGGTGTTGGCCCGCGGATCGAGCCACACCGTGCTGGTGAGCACGAAGGGCCGCTGGGGCGGCTGCCGCACCAGCAGCCGGTCGTCATCGATCGTGTAGGCCCCGGCGTCCAGGGGCACGCCATCGATGGCCAGGGCCCGCAGCTCCAGGTCCACCCCCCGCAGCTCCAGTGGCTCCACCG
>CAZBMT010000456.1:0-2196 GCA_964492645.1 uncultured Cyanobium sp.
CGCGGCTGCTGGGGGGCCTGATCGCCCTGGCCCTGGCCCTGGGGCGGCAGGTGGGCCGCTCCCGGCTGGAGCGCACCATCCTGGAGACGGACACCCCCTCCGGAAAGGCCTTCGACGCCCTGCTGATGCTGGCGATCGCCCTGAGCGTGCTGGCGGTGGTGCTGGAGAGCGATCCGTTGCTGCGCCTGCGCTGGGCGGGCACGTTCCTGCGGCTGGAATGGGGCTTCACCCTGCTGTTCAGCCTCGAGTACCTGCTGCGGCTGCTGCTGGTGGCCGAGCCGCGGCGCTACGCCACCAGCTTCTTCGGGCTGGTGGACCTGCTGGCGATCCTGCCCACCTACCTCGGCCTGCTGATCGGCGGCGGCCAGCTGTTCCTGGTGGTGCGGGTGCTGCGGCTGCTGCGGGTGTTCCGGGTGCTGAAGCTGGGGGCCTACCTGCAGGAGGCCGAACTGCTCTGGAGTGCCCTGGTCGCCGCCCGCCGCAAGATCACCGTGTTCCTGCTGGCGATGGTGACGCTGGTCATCCTGATCGGCGCCTTCATGTACGTGATCGAGGCCGGCAATGACGGCTTCGGGAGCATCCCGGTGGCCATCTACTGGGCCTGCGTGACGATCACCACGGTGGGCTACGGCGATGTGGCGCCGGTGACACCGTTAGGGCGCTTCATGGCCTCGGTGGTGATGCTGATCGGCTACAGCATCATCGCCGTGCCCACCGGCATCCTCAGCGCCGAGATCGGCCTGTCGGTGCTGCGGCCGCCGCAGGCGGACCAGACCAGCCCTGTGGTGTGTAGGGCCTGCGGCCAGGGCGGGCATGACCCGGATGCGCGCCACTGCAAGTTCTGCGGTGCCGCCCTTTGAGTGATGGCGCCGTTATGGCACCAGGCCGTGCTCTGCGCCTCCGGGTTCATCGTTGTCGCCGGGATGGGACTGCTTGGCAGGCTGACCAACCCGTTTTCGGAACCCAGCGATGACGACGCGCAACGCACCTTCGCATGGACCTTCACCAGCCGCACCAAGGAGGGAGCGACGGGCAGGGGTTCAGCCCGCTGCAAAGCCAGCAACCACCTGCACTTGGCGACCATGGAAGTCCGGCAGGTCGCGTAGACGGGGCAGCGCGGCGGCCTCGAACGGAACCCAGAGCGCGGTGGTCGGGGAAACTGCAGGAGCCCCCAGGAATTTCCGTCAGTGATGCCGACGCCGGAGCCGAGCCATCGCGCCGCCCTCAGGGCTGGGGGCTGGGCGGAGGGGGATGTGCGTCGCTATGAGCAGCTGTTGCGGTACCGCAGCCGCTGGGGTGCCGCCAACCTCAGCCGCGAGGAACGGCGATTTCTGCGCAAGGCTGAAGCGGCCTTGGCCCAGATCCAGGCGTCGCGGGCCCGATCCAACGCCCCCGCCCTGGGGAGCCTCCAGCCGGACTGTTTCGTGGCGCTGGATTTCGAGACGGCCGACCAGGGGCGCGACAGTGCCTGCTCGATCGCCCTGGTGCGGGTGGAGGGGCGCCGGATTGTGCGCCGCGAGCACCACCTGATCCGGCCGCCGCGCCGGACGTTCCTGTTCACCGCCATCCACGGGATCAGCTGGCCGCAGGTGGCCGATGCGCCCAGCTTCGCCGAGCTCTGGCCGTCGCTGGCGGCCTGTCTCGATGGGGCCCGGTTCATCGCCGCCCACAACGCCAGCTTCGATGCCGGTGTGCTGCGGGCCTGCTGCGAGCAGGCCGGCCTGCGCCCCCCGGGCCAGCCCTTCGTCTGCACCGTGCAGGTGGCCCGGCAGGCCTGGAATCTGCGCCCCACCAAACTGCCGGATGTGTGCCGGCATCTGGGGCTGCCGCTCCGGCACCACGATGCCCTCTCCGATGCCGAGGCCTGCGCCGGGATCGTGCTGGCGGCCGGTCAGGGGGTGACGGCAGGCGTTGCCCTCAGCCGCTGAGAACGCCCCCTGAGGCTCCAGAGCAGGGCCAGCAGGAAGCCGAAGAACTGCACGATCACCACGCAGGGGCCCGAGGGCAGGTTGGTGAGGCCCGAGCCCAGCAGCCCCAGCACGGCGCAGCCGCCGCCGATGACGGAAGAGAGCACCAGGTAGGTGCCGAAGCGGCGGCTCACCAGCCGGGAGGCGCAGGCGGGGATCACCACGAAGGCGCTGATCAGCAGCACCCCCACCGCCTTGATCGACACCGCCACCACCACGGCGAGCAGCA
>CAZBMT010000457.1:0-2192 GCA_964492645.1 uncultured Cyanobium sp.
TGCATCTGCTTCGATGAGTTCGCCGGCAAGGACAAGAAGGTGGACAAGACGCTGGTGGATATCATGAAGAACTACATGGCCAACCGCACCTTTTCACGCGGCATCGAGCAACTCACCGCTGAAGCCTCGATGGTGTTCATGGGCAACACCCAGAAATCCGTGGCCTACATGCTCAAGCACTCCCACTTCTACGAGCCCCTGCCCGATAAGTACATCGATTCAGCCTTCCTTGATCGCATCCATGCCTTCAACCCCGGCTGGGAGGTGGCACCGGTTCGGCACGAGCTGTTCTGCACAGGCTATGGCTTCGTGGTCGACTACATCGCCGAGGTGCTCAAGCATCTGCGCACCGAGGACTACACCGGCCTCTACAAGCCCTTCTTTGAGGTCACCTCGGAAGTTTCCACCCGCGACCAGACCGGCTTCGAAAAGACCTTCTCCGGGCTGATGAAGATCCTTCATCCCAACGGCAAGGCCACCCCGGAGGAGATCGGTGAATTGCTGGACTTCGCCATGGAGTGTCGCCGCCGGGTGCGGGAGCAGATCCTGCGGATCGACGACACCTTCAAACCCAACGACTTCGCCTACAGGGATCAGCAATCCGGCACTGAGGTGCTGGTGCTGACACCGGAAGAGCAGCAGTACCCCGCCTTCTCGGGGCTCCGGCCGCTCTCGTCGAAATCCGCTGTGGGCGATGCGCCCGAAGCACCCAGCCCTCAGCAGCCTGATGCCTCAAGCCCCGTTGAACCGGCCCGGCAGGAAACACCGGACCTTTCCACACCTTCTTTGAAGGAGCGCCATCTGGTCGTCCCTGAAAACTCCAGGGGCTGGAGCTACCGGCGCCTCTTTGGCGACTACCTCATCGGCGCCAGCGGCATCATCATTCGGGATCCCTACATCCGTGCCTTCCACCAGATCCGCAACCTGGTGGAGTTCCTGCGCATGGTGAACGAGATCACCCCCATCGGCGACGAGGTGAGCGTCCATCTGATCACCGGCTCCGACCAGGAATCGATGGAGAAGCAGGTCGAAAACCTCGGCCAGGTGCAGGACTCCTTTGCCGGCACCAGCACCCCCTTCACCTGGGAGATCGATGCCAGCCCCAACTTTCACGCCCGCAGCATCACCGCCAGCACAGGCTGGAAAATCACCCTAGACCGGGGGCTCGACCTCTTCCAGTGGTTTGAGTTCAACGCCTTCAACGCCGCCGCCGTTGTTCAGGAGGCCCGGCTGGTGAAAGGTTGCGAGATCAACTTCATCGCGATGAAGCCCTGAGGGCTGTCCCAGCGCCCTACAGCCACCCAAAGCATTTCTGGGCGGTCGCTCCCCAAACTTGGCCACAGGCCCTACAAGCCATCAGTCCCTGGCCGAGCAGCTTTTCGGTCAGAGGCAGGAGCCTGAGCAATCCATGTCCTCCACCTGCCATCAGTGGCTGCGGCACAGGAACACGCATCCCCAGGCTCCGGCTCACCGTGGGCTGCTGCATGGCCAGGGCACGCCTCGAGCGAAATGCGTCGCCCGTCACCACCTGCGCCTGCATCGGCGTGAGCGGCTCGTCCAGGGCAGTCGGCTGGTCAACGGTCCCAGAAGCTCCTGGAGCCGCAAACCCCTGCCAGGCAGCTGCTGAGCCCATTCCTTGGCCTCCCCCTGATCATCAGATGCAACATCAAATGATGCCTAGACTGATGACAGTCGTGGCCACAGCATGCGAACCACCGTGACGCTCGACGACGACCTGCTCGCCAGGGCCCAGCAGCTGTGCGGCGATCTGGAACGCAGCGCCCTGCTCAGGGAAGCCCTTCGGGCCCTGGTGCAGCGCGAGAGCGCGAAGCGCCTGGCCGCGCTGGGAGGCAGTGAACCGGCGCTGGAGCCGATCCCCCGTCGCCGCCGCACGACGTGATCCTCGTCGACACCTCCGTGTGGGTGGATCACCTGCGCCGTGGCCTGCCGCACCTCGCCACGCGTCTGCAGGCAGGCGAGGTGCTGATCCATCCCTGGGTGATCGGCGAACTCGCCTGCGGCCATCTGCGCCAGCGCCGGCAGGTGCTGAGCCTTCTGCAGGGTCTTCCGGCCGCCGTGGTGGCCAGCGACGAGGAAGCGCTGCTGCTGATTGAACGCAACCAGCTGATGGGCCGAGGAATCGGTTACGTCGATGTCCACCTGCTCGCCTCCGCCCGCCTGAGCCGCTGCCG
>CAZBMT010000458.1:0-2175 GCA_964492645.1 uncultured Cyanobium sp.
CCAACACCCCCACCGCACACCCCCCGAGGCCCTGGCTGTAGCCCGCCCCCCTGCCCATGGAGGCCATCGACCTGATCGGCTCCGGCCACTTCAGCGAAGGTGACCGCGACCTGTTCCATCCGCTGCTGGCCAACCTCTGCAGCAGCGACCCCTTCCGGGTGATGGCCGACCTGGGCGACTACCGCCGCGCCCAGAACGAGGTCGACAGCGCCTGGTCCGATGCCGGCCGGTGGAGCATGATGTCCGTGCTCAATACCGCCCGCTGCGGCTTCTTCAGCAGCGACCGGTCCATCCAGGAGTACGCCGAGCGCATCTGGAAGGTGGCCCCGGTTCCCGTCAATGCCTGCAGCGTGATTCCCAGCCCGTCCCCATGAGCCTCCCGCAACCCGCATGAGCTGGCCCGCATGAGCTGGATGGACAGGGTGGCCGAGGCGGCCGAGTCCCGCCTGAGGGCCGCCGGCATCCAGCTCACCCTCGGCGGTGAGCCCACCATGGTGCCCCTCGAACCGGAGGGGCCGGAGTGGAGCGTCACCGCCGATGGTCCCACCAAGCTCCCCATCGCCCGGGCCATGGCCAGGGATCTGCAGCAGCGGGTCTGGCCCGGCAGCACCCTCCTCTACTGCCCCGGCAAGCGCTACGACGGTGAGGTCAATCCCCGCTGGGCCCTGCGGCTGTTCCTGGGCGCCGACGGCACGGCGCCGGTGCGCTGGCCCGACCCCTGCCAGCCCGGCCTGCAGGGAGCCCCACTGACGGCCGAGGCCGCTCCGGCCTGGCTGGAGCAGCTGGGTGCCCGCCTGGGAATCGTGCTCCAGCCCGTGCTGCTGCGGGACCCCTTCGAGCCCGAGCGCCTGGTCTGGGCCGCCCCTCTGAGCGTGGCGCCGCCCGAGCCGGATGCCCCCGACGGGACGGTGACCTGGGCCGTGGCCCCCTGGCCCCTGGAGGACAGCCTCAGGGAACTCACCGGCGCCCCCGGTCCCGCCGGCCTGCGCCTGCCCCTGGAGCTCCTGCCCGAGGACGTGCCCCGCCAGGTGCTCACCCTGGAGGTGGACCCCGACGGCTGGGAGCTGTTCCTGCCCCCACTGGAGCGGGAACCCCTGCGTCTGCTGCTGCAGGCGGTGGCCGACAGCCTCGGGGAGCTGGCGGCGCCCCGACTGAGCGGCTTGCTGCCCCTCGATGCCGGCGAGCGCTGGCAGGTGCTGGGCCTCACGGCCGACCCCGGCGTGCTGGAGATCAACCTGCCCGTCTGCCATGGCTGGGCGGAGTACCGCGGCTGGCTGCAGCGGCTGGAGGAGTCCGGCGAGCGGGTGGGGCTGCGCAGCTGGAAGGACCTGGGCGACGGCCGCCAGGAGGGCACCGGCGGCGGCAACCACCTCCTCTGGGGCGGCCCCGACCTGGCCCGCCATCCCTTCTTCTCGCGGCCCGCCTGGCTGACGGGGATCCTGCGCTACTGGCAACGGCATCCGGCGCTCGCCTATCTCTTCTGCGGTCCGGGGGTCGGGCCCGCCTCCCAGTCGCCCCGGCCGGACGAGGCGATCGGCGAATGCTTCGACCTGGAGCTGGCCTACCGCGCCATCGAGCAGGCGGAGGGGCAGCCCTCGGGCGAACCCTTCGGCGATGTCCGGGGCCTGATCGGCGAGACCCTGCGCCATCTCCATGCCGATCGCAGCGGCAACAACCACCGCAGCGAGATCAGCTTCGACAAGTTCTGGAATCCTGGAGCCCCGGCCGGCTGCCTGGGCCTGGTGGAGTTCCGGGCGCTGGAGAGCCTGCCCCGCATGGAGTGGAGCAGCACCATCGCCCTGCTGTGGAGCGCCCTGGCGGCCCACCTCCTGGAGCCCCGCCACCGTCCCGATCGCCTGCACGACTGGGGTCCGGCCCTGCACGACCGCCAGCTGCTGCCCAGCCAGCTGTGGGCTGATCTGGAGGCCATCCTGGCCGAACTGGCGGCCGATGACCTGGCCCTGGATCCGGCGCCCTTCCGGGCCATCTGGGAGTGGCGCTTCCCGCCCCTGCTGCGCTGGCAGGCGGAGACCGGCACCAGCGGGCCGGCGCCCGCCCTGGAACTGCGTCCGGCCCCCGAGCCCTGGCCCCTGATCTGCGACACACCGGTGCAGGGAGGGCCACAGCATTTTAACCATTGACTGACAGATCCCCTTCCCTCTTTTTTGATTCAAT
>CAZBMT010000459.1:0-2160 GCA_964492645.1 uncultured Cyanobium sp.
GCAGGACTCGGCCGCGTAGGCCTCCAGGGCCTGCTCCCGGGCCTGGCCCCAGGCGGCCAGGGCCGGACCGTCGTCGCCGGAGGGCAGCGGCGGCAGCACCAGGGGCCGGGCCTTGGTGCGGATGACGTGGTCGGGGGTGGCGACGCCGCGGGTGGCCCAGTCCGGCAGGCGGGCGTCGTCGCTGACGGCGCGGGCCAGGGGGGTGTCGCGCAGCGCCAGGATCCAGTGGGGGCGGACGCCGGCGGCGACGGCGGCCCGGCCCAGGGCGCCCCGCAGCAGCGGCAGCACCGCCGCCGCGGGGGCGGGGCGCTCCGGCACGGCCACAGCATGGAACGAGCGCTCGCCCCGGGCCAGGCGCTCCTCGGCCCGCCGCACCAGCTCGATCATCCGGTCGTAGCTCTGCTCGGCCGTGGCGCCGAAGGAGAACAGGCCGTGCTGCAGCAGCACCATCCCCTCCGGTTCGCTGCCCGACGCCGCCGCGGCCTCCCAGGCCTCCGCCGCCGCCTTGGCCAGGGCGAAGCCGGGCATCACGTAGGGCACCAGGGCCACCCGATCGCCATACACCTCCCGGCACACCTCAGCCGCATCGGGCTGGTCGGCCAGGGCCAGAAGGGCGATCGAGTGGGTGTGATCCACGAAGGTGTGGGGCAGGAAGGCGTGCAGCAGCGCCTCCACCGAGGGGTTGGGGGCGGCCGGATCGATCAGGTTCCGGCGCTGGGCCGCCACCATCGCCTCATCGCTGAGGGCGTCGACGGCCCGCAGGGCCTGCAGGGGCTCCAGCCGCACCGCCGGATGGCCCGGCGGCTCGATCGTGCCCAGGTCCCAGCCCGAACCCTTGACGCACAGCACCCGGATCGGCTCGCCCAGCAGCCCGTGCACGGTGGTCTTCACCGAGGTGTTGCCGCCGCCGTGCAGCACCAGCTCGGGGTCGGCCCCCAGCAGCCGGGCCGAGTAGGTGCGCAGGGCCAGGTCCTCGCCGACGCCCTGCGCGCCGTAGCGGGCGATCGCCTCGCGGGCGGCGGCATCCGACCAGCGATGTTGCACGGCCATGGGGCGAAACGGGGACTCTGGGGGGAGACTACGGGGAGCGATCCTCCGGGGGCCTGCCCGTGTCCATCCGCCGCCGTCGCTGCCGCCGTGAAGACTGGAAACCGTGGCCCGGCGGCGTCCTGCTGCCCCTGCTGCTTGCGGTGGCGGCCCAGGCCCAGGCGATTCCGCCCCAGATCCCCCGCGACGGCTGGAAGGACTGCGAGTACAACGACAGCCCCCTGGCCTGCGTCGATGAGCAGATCCCCGGCGGTCTGAAGATCCGCTGGAAGGACGGCCTGTCGATGACCTACCGGGAGGTGTCCGGCAAGGGCAGGGACGCCAGCGGCAGCGACCTGCTGCGCGACCGGCTGGGGGGGATCTGGCGCCGGGAGCTGTACGTGCAGGGCAACATCACCCTCACCAACGAGGCCAACGGCAACCGGATCTTCGTGCCGCTGCGCTTCCCCTGCAAACCGCCCCTGAAGGGGGAGGTGGGCTACTGCCGCTACTGAGCCCGCCGCCATGAGAGTCGTCCTCGCCACCCCGGCCCTGGTGGATACGGAGCTGCCGGAGCCCGTCCCCGGCCCCCGCGACCTGCTGGTGCGGATCGAGGCGGTGGCGGTCAATCCGATCGACACCAAGCTGCGGGCCGCCGTGGGCGCGGGAGAACCACCCCGGCAGCTGGGCTGGGACGCCGCCGGGCTGGTGGCGGCGACCGGGGAGCGGGTGGGCCGCTTCCGGGTGGGGGATGCGGTGATGTTCGCCGGCGACGCGGGACGGGCCGGCTGCAACGCCGAGGCCGTGCTGGTGGACGAGCGGCTGGTGGGCCACCGGCCGGCGTCTCTCTCCTGGGCCGAGGCGGCCGCCGTGCCGCTGACGGGCCTGACGGCCTGGGAGGCCCTGATCGAGCGGCTCGGGCTGGATCCGGACGGTGGCGGTGGCGGCGGGCGGGGCCCCAGCCTGCTGATCCTCGGCGGCGCCGGCGGGGTGGGCTCGATCGCCATCCAGCTGGCCCGCCGGGCCGGAGCGGTGGTGATCGCCAGTGCCTCGCGCCCCGAGAGCGCCGCCTGGGTGCGGGAGCTGGGGGCCGATCACGTCGTCGACCACCACCGGCCCCTGCCGCCCCAGCTG
>CAZBMT010000460.1:0-2152 GCA_964492645.1 uncultured Cyanobium sp.
GACCTTGGGGTGGCCCCGCTCAGCTGATCGGCCCTCAGGGGTTGGCTCAGGGGGTCGCCGCCCGGCCCCGCAGCGGTGCCACCGCCAGGGCGACCAGGAAGGCCACCAGCTGGGCGATCACGACGCAGGGGCCGGAGGGCAGCGCGAAGGCGGCCGACACCAGCAGGCCGAGCACGGCGCCGCTGGCCCCCAGGCCGGCGGAGAGGACCACGTAGGTGCCGAAGCGCCGGCTCACCAGCCGTGAGGCACAGGCGGGGATGACCACGAAGGCGCTGATCAGAAGCACCCCCACCGCCTTGACGGAGATGGCCACCACCACGGCCAGCAGGACCAGGAACAGCAGCCGGTGCAGGGAAACGGCCACCCCCCGGGAGCGGGCCAGGGGTTCGTCGAGGGTGAGCAGCACCTGGTCGCGCCGTGTGAGGGTCAGGTAGGCGGCGGTGACGACGAGCAGGGCCCCGATCAGGGCCAGATCAAGCCAGGTGACCCCCAGGATGTCGCCGAACAGGAGCTGCTGGATGCCCCCTTTGTAGACGCGCAGCAGGCTCAGGGCCACCACGGCCATGGCCAGCGACGAGGAATAGACGATGTTCAGCAGGGCATCGGCCGGCAGCTTGCTGCGTTGCACCAGCTGGTTCGTCATCAGGGCGAACAGCACCGCGAAGGGGATCAGCACCAGGGTGGGATCGATGCCCAGCAGCAGGCCCAGGGTGATGCCGAGCAGGGCGGAATGGCCGAGGGCGTCGCTGAAGAAGGAGAGCTGGCGCAGCACGGCGAAGCTGCCCAGCGCGCCACCGAGGGCGCCGCTGAGCAGCCCGCCCAGCAGGGCCCGCTGCATGAAGGGAAGCTGCAGCAGGTCCACCAGGGTCGATGCCCCTGCCATGCCCTCGGTCATGGACGCTGTCCCCGGTCCGTCGCTGCCATCGGCTCAGGGTACCCAGGGCGACTGGCGGGACCTCAGGACAGGGTATGAGCCAGCGCCAGGTCGAGCGCCTCGATGACGAGGGCCAGGGAGGCCGCCAGCAGGGCAAGGCGGCCGGCGCGGCAGAACAGCCGGGAGGTGATGACGAAACCCATCGGGATCATGGCTGTGCTCCGTTGCAGGGCAGGGGGAAAGGGGTCAGTGGGGCGGGCGCTGCAGGGGACGCAGATCCGGCAGGCCCACGGAGAAGGCGGGGGATCCATGGCGGGTGAGGGGCCAGCGCCGCACCCAGCAGCTCTCGGTCTCCTCGTCGATGCTGATCACCTGGTAGGTGCCGCCCTGGCGGCTGCCCAGGGCCACGAAGCTGCCGGGATGGAGGGCGGCTGCCGTCTGGGATGGGGGGTAGGGCATGGGACGAACCACGCATCAGCCTTCAACGTAACAGAAGGTTGCGAATTGGTTGACGATCTGCCCCACCGTGTGCATTCCAAAGCACGGGCCCTGGGCCCATCAACGCGTAGCCCCCCTCGAGCATGACCCGAGGGGGGCTACTTTGCGAAGGCGTTGGGGAGTTGATCAATCTCCCCGGCCCCGCACCTTTGGTATAGATCGGAAGCGACGGCTACAGCGCCGATCCCTACAGAGCTTCACTCGTCGTCGTCGGAGCCCCCCACCGGCACCAGCCGGATCGCCTTGCGACCGAGCTTGATCTCGAACTCATCGCCGGGCTCCAGGCCCAGCATGGCGGTGTAGGCCTTGCCCACCAGCAGGTTGCCGTTGAACTGGACCTTGGCGGTATAGCCGAGCTTGCGGCCGGCCTTGGTGGCCGCCTTGCCGACACCGTCACCGAGGTTGATCCCTTTGGCATCGAGCAGGGCTTCGTAGAAGGCGGTGAAGTTCAGGCGCTCGTTGCCGTCCTTCTTGGTGCTCACGTAGCCGCAGCTGCGCACCAGATCGGACTTCGAAGCATCGCCCAGCTCTTTCACCTTGGCGAGCAGATCGGCACCTTTGAGCATGATGAAATGGCGGTTGGTAATGCCCGAAATTCTACAACTCCGGCCTGCGATCGCCAGTGGTGCCAGGTTCAGCTTTCCGGTGGACCCTCCACGTGATACTGCACCTGCTGGGGGAAGGGGATCTCGATCTGTCGGTCCCGGAAGGCCCGCCAGACGGCAGCCTGCACTTCGCTGCAGATGGAGACGTTATCCATCGGGTTGGCGATCCAGAAAC
>CAZBMT010000461.1:0-2151 GCA_964492645.1 uncultured Cyanobium sp.
TTTTGGAAAGTAGACCCCCCAAGCTGTATTGAGGGGAATGATGAGTGTCTGAAAGATTTATAATTTTTATACTTTTTGAAAAATAACAAAATGTGGCTGAAGGGCCTGGTTGAGCTGGGCCGTTGTCATCGGCGACGTGCTGCGGAAGCCCAGGTTGAAGACACTGGCCCAGCCCAGCTGGATATCGGAACTGTATTGGTTGGCATTGACGCTGGCCTGCACGGCAGCTGCGGAGCCGTTGGGCATCTGGATGCTCCAGGGACCATTCCCCTGGGCGGTGAACCGGAGCGTGCGCAGCGGGTTGGAGGCCGGCAGCCGGTCGAAGGTGAACGCCAGGGTCTTGGAACCGTTGGTGTTGTTCTGGACGATCTCGTAACGGCAGGTGCCGTTGTAGATGGAGATCCCGGCGTTGGTCCAGGCGCAGGTGCCGCTCTGGCGGGTGCGGGTGAACGGCGGCTGGAAGCTGTTGGTGGGGGGCTGGCCCGTGGCCGTGCCGCCGCCCGGCCCCCAGGTGGAACCGGCACCACCGATCACCGTGCCCTGGCCGCCCGAGGTGCCGGAGCCGGCACCGAACACCCAGGGGTTCAGCCGTGGGTCGAAGCTGGTGCGCTGGCGGTTCGTCCAGCACCCACGCAGGTTGAAATTGCAGTAGCGGCCGTCGGCGAAGGTGACGTCGACGATCGGATTGTTGACCAGATTGTTCTCCAGGGTGCGGCGCGCCCGGCGTCCGAATTCCCGCTCCGTCTCGGCCAGGGCGGCCCCGCTGGCGTTGAAGCAGACGTTCACGGAGCTGTCGCAGATCACCCCCTGCACCGGAAAGGACAGGGTCCTGTTGCCGGGCCGGCCGTAACCGGCGCCCCCGGATCCGCCCCCACCGCCCCAGGGCGTGGTCTGCACCGGTGTCTGCTGGCCCGGGGCCCCCCAGGGGTTGCCCTGGGCCCGTGCCTCAGGCGCCGCCATCGCCAGAGGCAGGGCGACAAGGGGCAGGGTGACGAACAGCAGCGAGGCCTGGTTGACGACTCCGGCGACCGGTTTGTTCATTGAGATGTTCTTTGATCTTTTCATTGAGCTGTTCATCGGGCCTCGAACACGTTCACGGGCACTGGAATCGACGATATCAGGATTGGTCATTCGAACCCCTTTCACTACCGATCTGCAGCAACCAGGCAAGGGAGTAATGATCCCCTGGTGATCACAAGCCAGGCCGTATGCCTGTCCCCTCACACCACGTCCAGACAGCCGCGCACCATGCCCATGCCGCAGTGGAACGGATAGGAGCCCGGCCGCTCGGGCAGCAGTTCAATGCTGGTGGTGGCCCCCAGGGGCAGGTCGAGGCTGCGCTGGAAGTCCGGGAAGATCACCCGGGCCACGCAGCCGCTGGGATCGGTGCGGTGAAACAGCAGGCGCACCGGCCGACCCGCCTGCACCCGAACGCGGGCAGGGGAATAGCCACCCTGCACCGTGATCGTGATCTCCTGCATCCCCTGCGCCGCGTCGCCGGCCGCCGCGCCGGCGCCATGGGGGCCGAGGAACCACCAGAGCTCCGCCGCGATCAGGGCCAGCCCGGCCGCCGTCACCAGCACCTGCAGGGCCAGCGGCTGGGGGATCGTGCGCCAGAGCGGCGAGGCCTCGGAGGGTGTCATGCTCCGGACCCCGACGGACGCAGGCGGGGCCGGAAGCGGCGCAGCCGCAGGGCATTGCTCACCACCGACACCGAACTGAACGCCATGGCGGCCCCCGCCAGCATCGGGTTCAGCAGCCAGCCCGTGAGCGGGAACAGCAGCCCGGCGGCGATCGGGATCCCCGCCACGTTGTAGGCGAAGGCGAAGAACAGGTTCTGGCGGATGGTGGCCATGGTGCGGCGGCTGAGTTCGATCGCCGCCGGCACGCCACCGAGGTGGCCCGAGAGCACGGTGATGTCGCTGGCGGCGATGGCCACATCGGTGCCCGTGCCCATGGCGATGCCCACATCGGCCCGGGCCAGGGCCGGGGCGTCGTTGATGCCGTCCCCCACCATCGCCACCGGGCCCTGCCCCTGCTCCTGCAGCCGCTGCACCACCGCCGCCTTGTCGCCCGGGCGCCCCTCGGCGATCACCCGCACGATGCCCACATCGGCCGCCACCACTTCGCTGGTGCGGCGGGCATCGCCAC
>CAZBMT010000462.1:0-2150 GCA_964492645.1 uncultured Cyanobium sp.
CGCCCCTGGTGCCCCTGTTCCGGGACCACCGCCACTACATCGACTGGATGGAGGATCAGCTGGCCGCCGGTGCCATGCGGAACGTGCGCCACCTCTGGACCTCGGTGCGGCCCAACGGCGACGACCGGCCCCATGGCCTCAACCGGCTGGAGATCCGCATCTGCGACCTGATCGACGACCCGCTGCTGCTGCTGGCGGTCACCGCCTTCACCGAACTGCGCCTCCAGCAGCTTCTGCGGGATCCCTCGGGCCAGGATCCTCTGGTGGCCGGCCGGTTCGGGGCGGCTGAACTGGAGGCGATCGCCGACGCCAACGACCGGGCGGCGGCCCGCAGCAGCCTTCAGGCCAGGCTGGTGCACTGGCGCACCGGCCAGACGCTGGAGGCCCGCGAGTGGATCGCCGCCGAACTGGGGACGATGGCGCCGCTGGCGGTCGAGCTGGGGCTGACGCGCTGGCTGGCCCCCCTCCACGACCTGCTCGCCGACGGAAACCAGGCGATGCGATGGCTGGCGCGCCATGGCCGCGGCGAAAGCATCGGTGCCATCATCGGCAGCGAGGCCGTGGCTCTCGAACGGCGGGAGAGGGCCCTGGACGCATGGCTGGCGACAGAAGCAGCCCAGGTTCCTGGAGGATCATGAACAGCACCCCCGCGCCCACCGCCCCCATGCGGCTACTCCTGACCGAGCCTTCGGTCGTTCCCGCCGAGGCCTCACCCGGGGTGATCCGACTGCTCACCGAACGGCTGGAGCTGGTGGAGGATCTCTGGCAGACGGTGCTGCGCAGTGAATGCCCGCCCGAGCAGGTGGAGCGGCTGCTGCAGCTCAAGGAACTGAGCGGTCCGGTGGCGCCGGGCCTCGACCCGGAGGCCAGCTCCGCCGTCGACACCGACGGCATCATCGCGCTGATCAAGGCCATGGACCTGGCCGAGGGGATCGCCGCGGCCCGGGCCTTCTCCCTCTACTTCCAGCTCGTCAACATCCTCGAGCAGCACATCGAGGAGGACAGCTACCTCGAAAGCATCAAGCGGGCCCCCGCCCCCTCCAGCAACGACCCCTTCCTGCCGCCCCTGGCCAGCCAGAGCGACCCGGCCACCTTCCGCCAGCTGTTCGAGCGTCTGCGGGCCCTGAACGTGCCGCCGGGCCAGCTCGAGGGTCTGCTGCGCGAGCTCGACATCCGGCTGGTGTTCACGGCCCACCCCACCGAGATCGTGCGCCACACGGTGCGCCACAAGCAGCGGCGGGTGGCGGCCCTGATCCAGAAGCTGCAGGTCAACGGCCAGGGCAACCCGGATGACAACGACCGGCTGCGTCAGCAGCTGGAGGAGGAGATCCGGCTGTGGTGGCGCACCGATGAGCTGCACCAGTTCAAGCCCTCGGTGATCGACGAGGTCGACTACGCCCTCCACTACTTCCAGCAGGTGCTCTTCGACGCCCTGCCCCAGCTGCGCCAGCGCATCCGCGCCGCCCTGGCGTCCAGCTACCCCGACGTGCAGCCCCCCCGGGACGCCTTCTGCACCTTCGGCTCCTGGGTGGGCTCCGACCGGGACGGCAACCCCTCGGTGACCCCCGATGTCACCTGGCGCACGGCCTGCTTCCAGCGGCAGCTGATGCTGGCCCGCTACATCCAGTCGGTGTCGGTCCTGCGCGACCAGCTCAGCATCTCAATGCAGTGGAGCCAGGTGAGCGCCGCCCTGCTCGAATCCCTGGAGATGGACCGGCTGCGCTTCCCGGAGATCTACGAGGAACGGGCCGCCCGCTACCGGCTCGAGCCCTACCGCCTGAAGCTGAGCTACACCCTCGAACGGCTGCGTCTCACCCAGCAGCGCAACCAGCAGCTGGCCGAGGCGGGCTGGGAATCCCCCTGCGACGGCTCCTCCGGCCACGAGGCGGGCCTCACCAGCCTGATGGAGCCGGCCCCGCCCCAGGAGCTGCACTACGCCTCTGTGGAGGAGTTCCGCACCGATCTGGAACTGATCAAGGAAAGCCTCGACGCCACCGGCCTGAGCTGCGAAGCGCTGCAGGACCTGCTCAGCCAGGTGCACATCTTCGCCTTCTCCCTGGCCAGCCTCGACATCCGCCAGGAGAGCACCCGCCACAGCGACGCCATCGACGAGCTCAGCCGCTACCTGCTGCTGCCGGTGCCCTACGGCG
>CAZBMT010000463.1:0-2137 GCA_964492645.1 uncultured Cyanobium sp.
GGCCCCGCGGCCATAGCTTCCGCCCCAGGCGGGCACATCCCCGCCGAACCATTGCCTGTACCAGGAGCGCATCTGGGCGTTCTCCCGGGTCTGGCTGTCCCTGATGCTGCGGGCCAGTGCCTTGATCTCCGGCCTCCGGGACCTGGTCAGGGCCAGATCCGCCATCGCGATCGCCCCGTCATGGTGGGGAATCATCATCACGACGAAGTGCTGATCCATTCTCTGAGCTCCCACCCGCCAGGGGCCTGGCATCCCGAAGCTCGTTCCGCTGCCCGCCGCCGCCGCAGGGGGGGCGGGAACGGAGCGCACCGGGGACCCCAGCGACAGGACCAGTGCACCCATTCCGGCGATGAGGGCACCTCTGAGCATGGCCGGACGCATCAGGCCGGCATCTGATCGGGACTGCCCCATCGGCTCGTCTCCATCGCCTGGTTTGTCATCAGCCTGGCGAGGGCGCCGGACCTCGCGTGCGGTTCCAAGACATGGCTTGATCGGGGGGCGAACCCCATCGCCCCGGCCCCTCGCCGGAGCGAGCCCTCAGACGCGGAGGTTGGGGCAGATCACATCGCCCTGCCTGGGTGGGTGGCTCTGCCAGCCGGCCAGCAGCCCCTGCAGCTCCCTCCTGAGCTGCCCCAACTCCTGGATCCGCTCATCGATGCGCCCGATCTGACGTTCCAGCTGCCTGCGGATGTCGCCGCAGGGCAGCTCGCCGGCGTCGTGAACCGCCAGACAAGCCTGGATCTCCTCGAGGCTGAGCCCCAGGGTCTTGAGACGGCGGATGAACTCCAGCCGCTGCAGGCTCTCCTCGGCGAACAGGCGGTAGCCGCCCTCGCTGCGGCCGATCGCCGGCAGCAGCCCCAGATCCTCGTAGTAGCGCAGGGTCTTGACGGTCATCCCGCTGCGACGGGCCAGCAGGCCGATCTTCATGCCGGGGGACTGCATGGCGCCAATGCTCCAGCTGTGGGGAGAGTTTAGATCGGCTTGTCTCCACGCCAGTTGTGCTATCTGGAAGGCTGAACTTCTGCAGCGAATTTGTGTCACATCCCTGCAGATGTTCCGTGAAAGACTGATCTCACCAGGGATGGAATCCATGGCAGAGCCGATGGAACTTCCGGATATGGAACCGTGTCCGACTGGAATCCGATTCCGGGTCTGGGCTCCCCACGCCAGCGCTGTCTCCCTGATCGGACCCGGCGACGATGGCGGCGAGGTCGTCCATCCGATGCTGTCGGCGCCACGGGGGTACTGGACGCTGGAGCTTGCGCAGGCCCGGGCCAGGCATCCCTGGCACTGCAGGATCGTCACCCGCTGGGGTGCGACCCATCCGACGGAGGCGATACTGCAGCGGTGATCGCAGCAGGTGCGAGGTGCCACCCATCCCCATGGCCATCGTCTGGACGTTCCAGGGGCGGGCGGCATGACCTATTGCGTGGCCGTGCTCCTGGAGAGCGGCATGGTGTTCGCCTCCGATTCCCGCACCAATGCGGGGCTGGACGATTTCGCCAGCTTCTGCAAGATGACCGTGTTCGAGCGGCCCGGCGACCGGGTGATCGTCCTGCTCAGCTCCGGCAGCCTGGCCGGAACCCAGGCGGTGATCGGCCTGCTGCGCCAGCAGGCCGAGGCCGGCGACGGGGAGCCATCGGTGTGGACGGCCCGGACCATGTTCGATGCGATGGTGCTGGTGTCGGATGCGGTGCGGGCGATCGAGCAGCGCGACGGTCCCTACCTGAAGGCCTCCGGCTCCAGCTTCAATGCCTCCTTCCTGGTGGGCGGTCAGATCCGGGGCGAGGCGCCGCGGCTGTTCCGCATGTACGCGGAGGGCAACTTCATCGAGGCCGGTGAGGACACGCCGTTTCTGCAGACGGGTGAGGCGAAGTACGGCAAGCCGATCATCGACCGTGTCATCCATACCGACACGACGCTGGCGGAGGCCTCCAAGTGCGTGCTGGTGTCCTTCGACTCGACCATGCGCAGCAACCTGTCGGTGGGGATGCCCATCGACCTGCTCGTCTACGAGAAGGACCGCTTCGAGATCCTGCACCGCCGCCGCTTCAGTGAGGGGGACGGCTACTTCAAGGACCTCAGCGCCGAGTGGAGCGTGGGCGTGCGCAAGGTGTTCCGGGAGCTGCCGGAACTG
>CAZBMT010000464.1:0-2129 GCA_964492645.1 uncultured Cyanobium sp.
CACCAGCATCCCCCCCCACAACCTGGGGGAGGTGGTGGAGGCGCTGATCGGCCTGATCCGCAAACCCGACCTGCCGGACGAGAAGCTGCTGGCGCTGGTGCCGGGGCCCGATTTCCCCACCGGCGGCGAGGTGCTGCTGGGCAGCGGTGTGCGCGACACCTACCTGAGTGGCCGGGGCAGCATCCCGATGCGAGGCGTGGCCCACATCGAGGAGGTGCAGCCCGGCAAGGGGCGCCACCGCCGCGGCGCCGTGGTGGTGACGGAACTTCCCTACCAGCTGAGCAAGGCGGGCTGGATCGAAAAGCTGGCCGAGCAGGTCAACGAGGGCAGGATCGGCGGCATCGCCGACATCCGCGACGAGAGCGACCGCGAAGGAATGCGGGTGGTGATCGAGCTGCGGCGCGACGCCGACCCGCCGAAGGTGCTGGAGGAACTGCAGCGGCGCACGGCCCTGCAGAGCAACTTCGGCGCCATCCTGCTGACGCTGGTGAACGGCCAGCCCCAGCAGCTGAACCTGCGCCAGTTGCTGCAGCAGTTCCTGGAGTACCGGGAACTGACGATCCTGCGGCGCACCACTCATGCGCTGAGGCGCTGCGAAGACCGCCTCGAGGTGGTGCAGGGCCTGATCAAGGCCCTCGACGACCTGCAGCGGGTGATCGCCATGATCAGCGAGGCCCGCGATGCCGCCACGGCCCGGGCCAGCCTGCAGGTGCACCTGGATCTGAGCGAGCGCCAGGCCGATGCGGTGCTGGCGATGCCGCTGCGGCGGCTCACGGGCCTGGAGCAGGAGGGCCTGCGCAAGGAGGCGGCCGATCTGGAAGAGGAGCGCATCCGGCTGCGGCACCTGCTCGACGACCGCACCGCCCTGCTCGACACGATGGTGAGCGAGCTCAAGGGGCTGAAGAAGCGCTATGCCACCCCCCGCCGCACCCGGCTGGTGGAGGGGGGCGACGCCCTGGTGGCCCAGCGGGCGGCGGCGGTGCGGCCCAACACGGAGCTGCAGCGCCAGCAGGCCTTCGAGGCCCTGGCCAGCGACGGCCGGCTGCTGATCCAGACGGACGGGGCGGTGCGGATCGTGACTCCCCAGATGCTGGGGCGGCTGCACCTGGATCAGGCGGCCGAGCTGGGGGACCTGCCGCCGCCGGCACGGCTGATCCTGCCGGTGGCCGAGCAACCGGCCCTGCTGGCTTTCAGCGCCGGCGGCAAGGTGGCCCTGTTGCGCTGGGAGTTCGCCGGCCAGAACCCCGGCCGGCTGGAGCGCTTCCTGCCCGACAGCTTGCAGGGAGAAACGGTGGTGCAGGTGCTGCCGCTGCCGCATCCGGCGAGCGGCAGCCTGGGGCTGCTGAGCAGCGACGGGCGCTTCAAGCGGCTGCCGATCGAGGATTTCCTGGAGCTCTCGGGCCGGCCCGCCACGGTGCTGAAGCTGAAGGAGGGGGTGGCCCTGCAGCGGGTGGTGCCCTGCCGGGAGGGGGAGGATCTGGTGGTGGCCACCAGCACCGGGCGGGTGCTGCGGCTGGCGATCAACGACGCCAACCTGCCGGTGCTGGGCCGCACGGCCCAGGGGCCGATGCTGCTGCGGCTGCTGCCAGGCGAGCGGGTGGTGGGGGCGGCGCGGGCGGCCGCCGGCGGCGACGTGCTGCTGGCCAGCCGCCGCGGCCAGGTGAAGCGGCTGCAGCTCGAAAGCCTGCGGCCCTGCCAGCGGGGCGCCATGGGCCAGATCGGCCTGCGCTTCCTGGAGCGGGAGGACGTCCTGGTGGATCTGCAGGCCGGCGACGCCGGCGTGATCGGCGTGACGCTGGAGGGCCCCGAGGGCCGCAGCCTGCGGCTGAGCGCCGACCGGCTGCCGCCGGAGGACTGCGGCGGATCGGGAACCCTGCTGGCGCTGAAGCCCGGCGATGCGGTGCAGCAGCTGGTGCCCTTGATCGGGGGGCCCTAGGCCGGCCGCCGGAAGATCAGCACGTGCTCGGTGACCGTGGCGGCGGGGTTCTCCACGAAGATCTGAACCAGATCCCAGCCCCGGGCGGCATGGTCATGGATGGCCTGTTCGTACGGGGATGGATCCAGCTGGCCGGCGGTGTAGGCCACCGGAACCCGAAGGAAGGTGTAGGTGTTCATCGAGAAGCCAGCCG
>CAZBMT010000465.1:0-2121 GCA_964492645.1 uncultured Cyanobium sp.
GGCCCCGCCGAGCCTGAGTCCCTGCTGCTGCTGATCTCCGGCACCCACGGCGTGGAGGCCTGGCAGGCGGCGGGGCGCTGCTGATCCATGCCCTCAACCCCCAGGCCCGCCAGAGTGCCGATCCCGTCCCCACGCTCCGTTGCCATGCCTGACGCCGTCCAGGATCCGCTGCCGCTCGGGTTCCGGGATGTCGATGCGACGACACCCGGGAAGATCATCCGCTGCCTCGATGGTCTGCAGGCGATGGCGGCGGGGCGGGCGTACAAGGCCCGCGCCCTGGAGCTTCTCGCTCTTGAAGCTGGAGCGTCGGCCCTCGATGTGGCCTGCGGTCTGGGTGACGATGTGGTGCGGATGGGGGCCAGCGGCGCCCGGGCCGTGGGCGTCGACCGCAGCCGCACGCTGATCGCCGCGGCGCGATCGCGCCATGCCGGCAGCGGCTGTGCGTTCGAGCTGGCCGATGCCGCGGAGCTCCCCTTCGCGGACGGCAGCTTCGATGCGGTGCGGATCGACCGCTCCCTCCAGCACATCGCCGACCCCGGCCGGGTCGTGCGGGAGATGGCCCGCGTCGCCCGCCGCGGCGCGGTGGTGCTCTGCGCCGAGCCTGACTGGGGCACGTTCCTGATCGGCGGGCCCCATGGCGCCGTGAGCGAGCGCATCCAGCACGACTGGATCCGCACCTTCCGGAACCCCTGGATCGGCCGTGCCTTGCCGAGCCTCCTGGCCGACGCCGGGCTGGGCGACATCCGCCAGGAGGCCCTGTGGCTGCCCACCCACGGCTTCGCGGAGTCGGACTTGCTGTTCGAGATCGAGGCCAACGCCAGAGCGCTCTCCGCCGAACTCCCCGAGGCGATCCCCTGGCTCGAGGGCTACCGCCGCGGTGAGGCCGTTGCCGGCGTGCTGATGATCACCTGCTGGGGCCGCAAGGCCTGAGCCCGTTCGGGCCGGCCCCTCAGAGGCGCTCCAGCACCTCGTGGCTGGCGGAGATCCAGGCGCCGGTGGCGTCGTAGCGGCGGATCAGGCGCTCCATCCGGCCCGGGGCCGGCAGCCAGCCGCCCACCAGCTCGAAGGCCGCCCGGTGGCTCACCTGCTCCGGCAGCTGCACGAAGCCGCCATCGGGCAGCAGGCGCAGCGCCGCCAGCTCCGCGGGCCCCAGCTCCAGCTGCACGGCGGTGCTGTCGGCCTCGTGCCAGTCGGCGCTGATCGTGGCCGCCTGGCCCTGCCAGCGGCCCAGCAGCTGCTCGGCGTTGGCGGGCGCGGCCTCGGCGGCGTCGCTGCCGGCGCGGAACTCGCGGATCAGCACCAGCTGATCGAAGCGGCCCTCGGGGCTGTACAGCTGCACGATCCGGTGGCGCCGGTCGGCCGCGATGAAGCCGAACTCACCGCCGAAGACCGTGTTCGGCGCCACCTGCAGCGACCCCTTGTTGAACGCCCCGGAATCGAAGAACACCACCTGGCGCCCGAGGGTCCGGTAGTCCTGCTCCATGGCGCGGCTGGGCTCGCCCGCCCCCGGCGCCGGTCCGCCGCACGGGGCGATCGCCGTGCCGGCCGGCCAGCGCTGCAGGCTGAAGCGCACGAGGCGGTCGTCGGCGTCGTCCGCCGCCAGCGTCAGCACCGACGGATGGCTCTCCAGCACCTCGCCGCCGGCGTTGATCGTGGTGAAGCTGCCCCGCCACTCCCCCAGGTTGCGCAGAAAGTTCTGCCATTGGCTGGCCATGGGGAAGGGCGGCAAAGGGGCGATGGTAGGCAGGCCGCCATGGCGGGCGAGCCTGGGCGCCGGGGTGGGGAGCATGCGGGGAACCGGCCGGCCCTGGTGTTCTCGCCCTTGCCAGGCGGTGATGATGCGGCTGGCGTCGTTCCAGCAGGGGCTCCATGATTCCCCGATCCTGCCTCCTGATCGCGTCCAGAAGGTTTCCCATCCTCGAGGGAGAGACGCAGGAACTCGTGAACGACGGGATGTTCGGAAAGGCCCTCTGCACCTACCTGCAGGAAAGGCTCCCCGCGGCCGGCCTTCCGGTGCCCTTCTTCTGCAACGAAGACTGGGGCTGGTGGCTGCAGACAGAGCGCAACGGCTTCCGCCTGGGCCTGTGCATCTATTCCGATCCAGGCGCCGATGCCGATCCG
>CAZBMT010000466.1:0-2111 GCA_964492645.1 uncultured Cyanobium sp.
GCCAAGCTGGTGGCCGCCCTGGAGGCGACGAAGCGGCAGCACTGGCACCGGCAGCTCTACGGGCTCGGCATCCACCACGTGGGCGAGGTCAACGCCAAGGCCCTGGCCCGGGCCTTCCCCAGCGCCGCCGCCCTGGAGGCCGCCGCCCTGGCCGACGATCCCGACGAAGCAAACGAAGACCGCAAGGCAGCGGATCCCCTTACGGCGGTCTTCGGCATCGGCCCCGAGATCGCCCAGTCCCTGCGGCAGTGGTTCGCCACGCCGGCCAACCGGGCCCTGCTGGAGCAGCTGGGGGCGCTGGGTTTCTCCCTGGCCGCCGACCCGGAGCCGGAGGAGGGCGGCGTTGGGGGACCGCCGCCGGCGACGCCCCTGGCGGGGCTCACCTTCGTGCTCACCGGCACCCTCCCCTCCCTGAGCCGCGCCGCGGCCCAGGCCCTGATCGAGGCGGCCGGGGGGAAGGTGAGCGGCTCGGTGAGCCGGAAGACCAGCTACGTGGTGGCCGGCGAGGAGGCCGGCGGCAAGCTCAGCAAGGCCCAGACCCTCGGGGTCGCCGTGCTTGACGAGGAGGGCCTCAGGGCGCTGCTGGCAGCGGATCCGGCCTGAGACCCTGTCCGGATGACGGCGCCGGGACGGCCGGCCAGAGTGACGGGGCTGCCCTCGGCCCGGCCGATGCGAGAACGGCAGCTGGTCTCGATCGCCGTGGTGGCCCAGCTGGGGCTCAGCTTCGAGATGCCAGCCCAGAAGAGGGAAATCCACCCTGATGCAGCTGATCCCCGGGGGAACACGCCTGGTTCCAGACGCTCCCACGGGAGGGCAGCATCGGCGCTGTTCCTGCGGCTCGGCAGCGTGGTGGGCGCCGAATCAGCGTGCATCGCCCCTGACCTGCCGGTCCGGCACCCCCTCCCGATCCATGGGCGATCCTTCGGGAATGGCCGGTTCAGCCCCAGAATGCCTCCGTGCAAACTGATCCCGTGGCCTTCGCCCTCTCCTTGGACCACGACATCAGCCTCGATCCGCCCGCGCGTCCCTCCGGGCCACCGGTGGTGTCGGCGATGCCGCTGCCTGAGATCCCCGGGGAGCTGCGCCGCCAGCTGGCCCGGCACCAGTTGCTGATCCCCCTGCTGCGCCAGTCGGTGATCGCCATGGCCGTGGCCGCGGTGACCCTGACGGAGGAAGAGCGCCGCCAGGCCCAGCAGGAATGGGGAGCAAGCCACACCATCCGCTCCGCCGACGACCTCCGGGCCCACCGGCAGCGCCATGAGCTGACAGAGGCCGACGTGCTCTGGCAGGCCGAGCTGCCGGCCAGGATCGAGCGCCACTGCCAGGAGCACTTTCTGCACCGCGCCGAACAGCGTTACCTGGCCCGAAAGAACCAGCTGGACCAGGTGATCTACAGCCTGCTGCGGGTGGAGGACGGGGCCCTGGCCCGGGAGCTCTACCTGCGGATCGCCGAAGGGGAAGCCGATTTCGCCGAGCTGGCCGCCACCTACGCCAAGGGGCCCGAGCGCTCCACCCGGGGGGTGGTGGGTCCGGTGCCGCTGCTGCAGGCCCATCCCTCCCTGGCCGAACTGCTGCGCACCAGCCGCCCGGGCCAGCTGCACCCGCCCCTGCGCATCGACCGCTGGTGGCTGGTGGTGCGGCTGGAGACGCTGCGCTCCGCCAGCTTCGACGACGCCATGCAGAAACGGATGGCGCGGGAGCTGTTCGAGGAATGGGTGGATCAGGAAGTGGCCCTGATGCTGCGTCCGGGGCAAGGGCGATGACCTCCACGGTCCCGGGGCGCACCGACTGGCTCACCCTGCCACCCTTCGACGGCCTGTCGGCCGCCGGCCGGGAGCGGCTGCTGGCGGAAGCCAGGCCGTGCCGATTCCGCGTCGGCGAGGACCTCAGCAGCGCCGGCAACATCGGTGACCGGGTGCTGGTGCTGCTCGAGGGGGATGGGCGGCTGCTGGCGGAACGGGACGGCAGACCCTTCACCATCGAGCGCCTGGGACCCGGCGCCTTGGTGGGTCTGGTGTCGCTGCTGCGGGTGGAGGGGATCGAGCCGGTGAGCGCTGCCTCCGACCTGCTGGCGATGGCGATCCCGGACACGGTGATGCTCGAGCTGCTGC
>CAZBMT010000467.1:0-779 GCA_964492645.1 uncultured Cyanobium sp.
GGGCTGCCAGTCGCCGCCCACCTGCACCAGCCCGGCCAGGGGCACCCGCCAGTGCTCCAGCAGGGCGGCGCCGGCCGCCGGCAGCCCCGTGTCCATCTGCTCCCCCCGCACCACCAGCAGGCAGGGCTGGCGCCAGGCCCCGAGCGCCTCGGCCCAGCTGCCGCCCCGCTCCAGGGCCAGGCCCACATCAAGGGGCAGGGCGGCCAGCCACGGGGCCCCCGACGCATCCGCCGCCAGGCCCGCCAGGGCGGCATTGGGGTCGTCGGCGGCGCCCAGCTGCCGCAGGGCCACGCCCTCGGCGGCGGCCAGCCGCGCCGCCACCGCCGCCAGGCCCTCCAGCTCCCGGGGTCGCCCCAGGCCCACCAGCAGCAGGCCGCTCTGCGGCTCGGCGCCGAACCCTGAAACCGACATGGTTGTTTGCACTGTCCGGGGCGCCTCGCTTCTACCATCGTGCTGCGAAGCCACGCCGCCTGCGCCCTTGGCCACTTTCTCGACCGCTGAACGGGTGGAGCAGAGCGGGCACCCGCCCCTCACCAGCCACGATCCCCGGCGGCTGCGGCTGTTCTGTGGCAACGCCAATCCCGATCTGGCCCGCGAGATCGGCGCCTATCTCGGCGTTCCCGACGGCCCGCGGGTGATCAAGCGCTTCGCCGACGGCGAGGTCTACATCCAGATCCAGGAGTCGATCCGCGGCTGCGATGTCTTCCTGATCCAGCCCACCTGCGCTCCGGTGAACGATCACCTGATGGAGCTGATGATCATGGTGGATGCCTGCCGGC
>CAZBMT010000467.1:789-2110 GCA_964492645.1 uncultured Cyanobium sp.
TCACCGCCGTGGTGCCCTACTACGGCTACGCCCGCGCCGACCGCAAGACGGCGGGCCGCGAATCGATCACCGCCAAGCTGGTGGCCAACCTGCTGGTCAAGTCCGGCGTCGAGCGGGTGCTGGCCATGGACCTGCACTCCTCCCAGATCCAGGGCTACTTCGACATCCCCTGCGACCACATCTACGGATCCCCGGTGCTGGTCGACTACCTGGCCACCCGCGACCTGGGCGAGGTGGTGGTGGTGTCGCCGGACGTGGGCGGTGTGGCCCGGGCCCGGGCCTTCGCCAAGCAGATGAAGGATGCGCCCCTGGCGATCATCGACAAGCGCCGCTCCGGCCACAACGTCGCCGAGAGCCTCACCGTGATCGGCGACGTGACCGGCAAGACGGCGATCCTGATCGACGACATGATCGACACCGGCGGCACCATCTGCCAGGGGGCCCGCCTGCTGCGGGCCCGTGGGGCGGCCCGGGTGCTGGCCTGCGCCACCCATGCCGTCTTCTCCCCCCCGGCCATCGAGCGCCTCTCCGAGCCGGGCCTGTTCGAGGAGGTGGTGGTGACCAACAGCATCCCCCTGAGCCCGGATCTTCACTTCCCCCAGCTGCGGGTGCTGTCGGTGGCCAACATGCTCGGCGAGGCGATCTGGCGCATCCACCAGGAGAGCTCGGTCAGCTCGATGTTCCGCTGAGCGCCGTCGCCATGGAGGCTCCCGCCGCACAGGCCCGTCGGGTGCCCCTGAAGCGCTTCGCCCACCTCAAGCGCCGTCTGCCGGTGCCCCTCACCGTGCTGGTCACGGCCCTGCTGGCCCTAGGCGTGGGGGTGCCCCGCCCCGCCGTCGCCCAGGGCAGCCTGCCGAAAACGTTCGAGCGCCGGGTGGGGGTGTGGCTCACCAACAGCCCCAGCCCCCTCTACTACGACGCCGCCCGCATCGAGGCGGCCGTGGCCCAGCTCGATGACGCCGGCTTCAACACCCTCTACCCCAACGTCTGGAGCCGGGGCGCCACCTTCCACCGCAGCCGCTGGGCGCCCATGGAGCCGGCTCTGGCCCGCGCCAACCCCGGTCTCGACCCCATCTGCCGCTTCACCAAGGCCGCCCACCGCCGCGGCATGCAGGTGATCCCCTGGTTCGAGTACGGCCTGATGGAGCCGGCCGATGCGGAGGTGGTGCAGCGGAATCCGGAGTGGGTGCTGCGCCGCGCCGACGGCAGTGCCCTCTACGCCATGCATGGCGCCAACCTCAAGACCTCCCCCCTCAGGGACCTGAGGGTGTGGCTGAACCCGGCTCACCCGGGGGTGCGGGCCCGTTTCATCGGCCTGATC
>CAZBMT010000468.1:0-2098 GCA_964492645.1 uncultured Cyanobium sp.
CCGATGCCGTGGTGAAGCGCAATCCCCAGGGGCGGTCCCGCCGTGGCTGGGTCATGGAGCCCGTGGAGCAGACCACCAGCCGGGGCACCAAGATGCCCGCCTACCGCATCCGCTGGCGGGACAGTGAACGTCCGGAGATCGTCCTGCAGCACATGCTGATCGCTGATCCCGACCCCACCCCACCACCTGAAGGGGTGAGCCTGGTGCCGGCGCCCCCCAAGAAGTAAACCGCCGCAGCGGCCGGCGAGCGATCCAGCTTCAGACCCAACCCCGCAGCCGGTAGGCCAGCAGGCCCAGGTGCTCCCGCATCGCCGTGGTGGTCAGCACCAGGGCCTCGGCGCTGGGCAGCACCCCCATCACGGTGCCCGCCAGGGTGGGGGTGCCGAAGGAGCTCCGCTGGGGCAGCTGGAAGTCGCAGGCCACCGGGATGATCCGCAGGTCCGGGGCGGCGCGGCGCAGGGTGGCCACCGAACGGGGCAGGTGGGTGGCGCTGGTGACCAGAAGCAGGGAGGTCCAGCCCCGCTGCCGGGCCACCCGCACCAGGGCGCCGGCCTCCTCGCCGGTGTTGCGCCCTTCCTCGCTGGTCACGATCCGATCGGCCGCCACCCCCAGGCTGGTGGCCAGGGCCTTGGCCAGCCGGGCCTCACCGGCCGCCGGATCGTTGGCCATGAAGGTGACCTTGCCGCCGGTCACCAGCAGCCAGGGGGCCTTGCCTTCGCGCATCAGGGCCACGGCGCGCAGCAGGCGGTCGCCGGCCTCGTTCACCTCCACCCCCTGGCGCGGCGGCAGGGCGGGCCGCAGGCCGCCGCCCAGCACCAGCACCGCATCGGCCCTGGGGATCGGCGTCGGCGTCAGCCGGGCGGCCCGCTCCTCCAGGCTCCAGACCAGCTGCCGGCTGAGCAGGGGCGTGGCCGCCAGCCAGAGCAGGGCGATGCCCACCCCGGAGAGAACCGGGCCGAAGCGGCGCTGGCTGCCCAGCAGGCCGGCGATCTGGAGCAGCAGGGCCAGGCCGAGGGGGTAGAGGCCGAGCGGCAGCAGTTTCGAGAGCAGGAAACCCATGGGGCGGCGGGGTTCAGCGCTGGCTGCGGCGCTTCAGCTCCTGCAGCTCCTGCTGGGCCTCGAACCGGGCCCAGTCGGCCTCCAGGTCGGGGGTGGTGGCGGCGCCGGGGCGGGGACGGCTGGTGAGCTCGGCCAGCTCCTGCTCCACGCCGGCGAAGCGCTGGCCCAGGTCCGCCAGGGCGCGCCATCGGTGGCGGCCCTGGTCCATCAGGCCGCCGACATGCTGCTCGGCCCGGCCAGCCAGCTCCTCGGCGCCGGCGGCCCGGGCCCGGCCGGTGCGCTCCTGCCACTGGCGGATCTCCTCGGCCAGCCGCAGCAGTTCGCGCCGCTGCTCCTCGGCCTGCTGGCGCAGGCGCACCCGTTCCGCCAGCAGCTGCCGCTGGCGGTCGCGGGCGGCCTGCTCCCGCAGCAGCTCCTCCTGCTGGGGATTGGTGCGCAGGAAGCCCTCCAGCTGCTGATCCAGCCGTGCCTCCAGTTCCTCCAGCCAGCTGCTGCTCATGGCACCGGTTCGCCGGGGGCGCGGGTGATCAGGGGCGCCTCGATCTCCTCCTGCAGGGGGGTGATGGCCGCCTCCCGCGAGCGCAGCAGCAGCTGGGTGAGCCGGGCGATGGCCCCTTCGCCCAGATCCTGCTCGCCGATGCGGTCGAAGGCCCGGCGGTACAGATCCTCGAGTTCCTCGATCAGTCCCTCGCGCACCCCGCGCATGGACTGACGCTGCTCCTCCCTGCTCATGGCGCGCTCCGATGCTGATCCGAGTCTGCCTGCACAAGCAGGTGCAGGCAGACATCGCCGGCGGCATCGCTCCAGCGGCCCGCCCCCAGCCAGCTGGCATCGGCGGCCAGGGAGAGGAAAGCCTCGGGGCTGTATTTGTAGCTGTATTCGGTGATCAGCGGTTCGCCGGCCGCGAACGGCCAGGAGCGCCCCGCGAGATGCACCTCCAGGTCGCGATGGCTCAGCAGGGCCATGGCGATGCGCGAGCGGTCCGCCTCCCACCAGGCCCGGTAGTGGAAGTCGTCGGGGTGGAAATCGCCCTCCAGAT
>CAZBMT010000469.1:0-2088 GCA_964492645.1 uncultured Cyanobium sp.
AGCTGGCCACCACGGCGGCCGCCACCCCCAGATCCGCCGCCGGCTCCTCCACCTCCAGGCCGCCGGCCACCGCCAGGTAGCAGTCGAAGCGCGAGAGGGGCAGGCCCATGTGCTTCTCCAGCACCGCCAGGATCTGGTGCAGGCGGTTGGTGCCGATGCCGGTGGCGGTGCGCCGCGGGCTGGCGTAGCTGGTGGGGCTGACCAGGGCCTGGATCTCCACCAGAAGCGGGCGGGTGCCCTCGCAGGCCACGATCGTGGCGGTGCCGGGGCTGGGGCCATCCCCGGCCAGGAACAGCTCGCTGGGGTTGCTCACCTCCACCAGCCCCGCCCCGCGCATCTCGAACACCCCCAGTTCGTGGGTGGCACCGAAGCGGTTCTTCGCCGCCCGCAGCAGCCGGTGGCTGGCGAAGCGGTCCCCCTCGAACGTGAGCACCGCGTCCACCAGGTGCTCGAGCACCTTGGGGCCCGCCAGCATCCCCTCCTTGGTGACGTGCCCCACCAGCAGCAGGGCCGTGTGCTGCCGCTTGGCGATGCGCTGCAGGGCGGCGGCACACTCCCGCACCTGGGACACCGAGCCGGGGGCGCTGCCCAGTTCGGCATCGTGCAGGGCCTGGATGCTGTCGATGATCGCCACCGCCGGCCGCAGGGTCTCCAGCTCCTGCAGCACCAGCTCCAGGTCGGTCTCCGCCAGCAGCCGCAGGCTCTCGCTCTCGCCGTCATCCGCCGCTGCCGCCGCAGGGGGGCCGTCCACGGCCAGGCGCCGCCAGCGCAGCTTCACCTGCTGGGCCGACTCCTCGGCGCTGACGTAGAGCACCACCGCCCGGGCGGCCATGGCCCGGGCGCTCTGCAGCAGCAGCGTGCTCTTGCCGATGCCCGGGTCGCCGCCCAGCAGCACCAGGGAGCCGGGCACCAGGCCGCCCCCCAGCACCCGGTCCAGTTCGCCGTAGCCGCTGGCCAGGCGCTGCAGGGGCCGGTCCCCCACCGACTGGATCGGTTCGGAGCGGCGCGGCCGTCCCGGAGACCTGGCCCCGTCAGGCCCAGGAGCGGCGGCCGCCACCGGCCGGCGGCGGCGGCTGTCGCCGCTCGGCTCGCTCTGCTCGACCAGGGTGTTCCAGCCGCCGCAGCCGGCGCAGCGGCCGAAGAACTGCCGCGTCCTGGCGCCACAGGCCTGGCAGACGAACGAGGAACCGGGGCGGGCCAAGGGGAGCGGGCGGTGTGTATGAAGAAAGGTGGCGTTCGGTGAATTCCCGACCTTCCGGCCGGTTCAGTGGGTCGGAACCGTGTTGCATTCTCCTCGCCGCGCAATGACGGCCTCCCCCACCGCCAAGGAAACGATCCTCGTCGTCGATGACGAGGCCAGCATTCGCCGCATCCTCGAGACGCGCCTCTCGATGATCGGCTATCAGGTGGTCACCGCCAGCGACGGCGAAGAGGCCATCGAGGCCTTCCACCGCGTCCTGCCGGACCTGGTGGTCCTCGACGTGATGATGCCCAAGCTCGACGGCTACGGCGTCTGCCAGGAGCTGCGCAAGGAATCGGACGTGCCGATCGTCATGCTCACCGCCCTCGGTGACGTGGCCGACCGCATCACCGGCCTCGAGCTCGGTGCCGACGACTACGTCGTCAAACCCTTCAGCCCCAAGGAACTGGAGGCGCGCATCCGCTGCGTGCTGCGGCGGGTCGAGAAGGACCCTGGCGCCGGGATCCCCAACTCCGGTGTGATCCAGGTGGGCGATCTCCGCATCGACACCAACAAGCGCCAGGTGTACCGGGGCGATGAACGCATCCGCCTCACCGGGATGGAGTTCAGCCTGCTGGAGCTGCTGGTGAGCCGTTCCGGCGAGCCCTTCAGCCGCGGCGAGATCCTCAAGGAGGTGTGGGGCTACACACCCGAGCGTCACGTGGACACCCGGGTGGTGGATGTTCATATCTCCCGCCTGTGCTCCAAACTGGAGGACGATCCCGCCAATCCCGAGCTGATCCTTACGGCCCGGGGAACGGGTTACCTGTTCCAGCGCATCGTTGACGCCGTTGCCTCCGAAGGAAGCTGACAATCCGCTCCGCGGCCCCCAGCGGCCGCGGAGCAAC
>CAZBMT010000470.1:0-2082 GCA_964492645.1 uncultured Cyanobium sp.
TTATCTTATTTGGATTAACAACCTTATTCTCTTTCATCACTTTACCGGTAGAAAGGGGCTGGAGTTTCCGGTGGTGTTCCTGGTGGGGCTGGAGCAGGGCCTGTTCCCCAGCTACCGTTCCCTGGAGGACCCCGCCGCCCTCGAGGAGGAGCGCCGCCTCTGCTACGTGGGCCTCACCCGGGCCAAGGAGCGGCTGTTCCTCTCCCACGCCAGCGAACGGCGGCTCTGGGGCGGGATGCGGGAGCCGGCGGTGCCCTCGGTGTTCCTCTCCGAGCTGCCCGAAGCGCTGTTGCAGGGCGACATCCCCCGCAGCGGTGGTGCGGCCCTGCGGCGGGAGCAGCGACTGGAGCGGCTCACCAGGGTCGACCGCGACGACAGCCAGCGGGTTGCGGCCGGCGGGGCGGCGGGGGTTCCCGCCAACGCGGTGCGCCGCCGCGGCGCTCCCCGCGCCTGGGCGGTGGGGGATCGGGTGCGGCACAGCAGCTTCGGCGAGGGCCTGGTCACCCACCTGTTCGGCAGCGGCGACAAGACCTCCATCGCGGTGAAGTTCGAAGGCATGGGGCCGAAGATCCTCGATCCGCGGCTGGCCCCGATCGAACCGGCATGACCCTGCCGCTGGTCACCGCCGTGGTGCCCACCCGCAACCGCCGCCAGACCACCCTGCGCTTTCTGGACGCCATGGCCGGCCAGACCTACGCGGCCCTGCGGGTGGTGGTGGTGGATGCCAACTCCAGCGACGGCACCGTGGCGGCGATCCGCCGTCAGCATCCCAAGGTGACGGTGGTGGCGGCCGGCGACCGGGATTTCTGGGCCGGTGCCACCAACCGGGGCGTGCGCCGCGCCCTGGCGGCCGGCACCGATTACGTGCTCACCATCAACGACGACGCCGTCGTGCCCGCCGATTACGTGGCGCGGATGGTGGCCCTGGCCCAGCGCCATGGCTGCGGCATCCTGGGCAGTCGCATCGATCTGCTGGACGAGCCCGGGCGGATCTGGGCCCTGGGCACCCGCACCGACTGGGGCACGGACCGCTTCCTGCGCCTCTGCCACCACGATCAGTTGGCCAGCCAGCTGGATCCGGCGCTGGCGGCCGCCGAGGTGGTCGCCGCTGAGGCGATGCCGGGCAACGGCGTTCTGATCCGCCAGGAGGTCTTCCGCCGCGTCGGCTTCTACGACGCCCGCTGGCTGCCCCACTACCACGCCGATTCCGAGTGGGTGATGCGGGCGGTCCGCCGGGGCATCGACGCCCGCGTCACCCCGGCGGTCGTGGTTCTCAACGACTTCGGCGACGAACAGAAGCGTCTGCCCCTGCGGAGCCTGCCGGGGCTGGCCTACACCTTTTTCCACCCGAAGTCCCACCTTTATCTGCCGGCGGTGGCGGCCATCCTCTGGCGCCACTGCCCGCCGGCCCAGCGCTGGCCCAGCCTGCGGGCCCTGGCGGGCCGCTTCCTCAGGATGAAGCGGTGAAGGAGGTGCGCGGGTGGGGCGGCTCCGGCCGACGCAGCATCCGACCCCAGCACCAGCGCAGGTAATCCCCCAGCCCCCACCAGCGGCCCCGGGCCCGCTCGGGATCGCTGAGGCAGAAGCTGAGGGGGCGAACGGCGTAATAGAGCAGGTTGAGCAGCAGGGCCAGAGGCGTGGCGTGGCGATGCAGGAAGTAGAGCTTGCTGAAGGTGGCGTGCTGGTACTTGGCCCGCGGCGCCCGCCGGGTGATGGCCGACACCTGGTGCTCCACCAGCACGGCCTGGGTGACCCGCAGGCGGTAGCCCAGCCGATGGTGGCGCTCACTGATGTCGGCGTCCTCGTAGTCGAGGAAGTAGCGGGGGTCGAACCGGGGGCACTCCTGCAGCACCTCCAGCCGGAAGAGCATGCTGCAGCCGGAGATCCAGCGGGTGGGCCAGGTGCGCACCGGCAGGGGGCGGGTGTCGTCGCCGGGGAAGCGATGGCCCAGCTGGCCGGTCCAGGGGTTGAAGCTGCCGTGGCTGAACCAGACGTCCCCCCGGGGGTCCCGGATGCGGGTGCCGAGCATGGCGATCCGATCGTCGTCGCGCAGGCACTGCCTGACGTAGGCGATGGCGCCGG
>CAZBMT010000471.1:0-2077 GCA_964492645.1 uncultured Cyanobium sp.
GGGCTGGGCCATGCCGTTGCCGATCAGGATCCGGCGGGTGTCGTAGCTGAAGGGGGCCGGGCGGGTGGCCACCGACGCCGTGCTCGACGGGAAGATCGCCCCGTAGGTGAGGGCCAGGGGGTCGTTGCCGCCGCCGTAGGGGTGCTGGTCGGCGAGGGGCTGGCGGTAGGAGGCGTAGAGGGTGATGTACTGGGGCGCCCCCTCGAACGGCGCACTGAAGCGGAAGAGGTTGCGGTTGGATCCCCAGCCGGCGCTCTCCTGGGCCTCCTCGCCGATGTCGCGGAGGTACGGGACCGTTTCCTCACCGAAGACGCGGGCATACTCCATGCCATTGACCAGGGCATCGACGAGGCCGTTCAGGCCCTTGGCGCTGACGATGGCGAAGTACTGGCGGAACTCCTCGATCGAGCTCACACCGCGGCCCAGGAAGTGGCGGAAGGCCAGCTCCACCACCCGGCTGTTGGAGAAGCGGCCGTAGAACTGGCGGCGGTAGACCTTGCTGCGGCCGAGGGCGCGGATGAACTCCCGCATCGAGAGCTGGCCCTGGCGCACCTGGGTGGCCTCCACCGGGCAGACCACCTGGGAGTAGCCCTTGACGATGTCCCGCTCGAACACCTGGCGGTAGGCGGCGCGGATGACCTCGGCCTTCTCGGCCCCGGAAAGGCCCGGCTTCATCACGAAGCGCTGCGAGCCTTCGGCGGCCAGGGCATAGATCGCCGGCAGCTGCAGGCCCTGGTTGACGGGGCTGCCGAGGCGGGCCCGGGTGGAGGGGGTGGGGATCTCGAGCTCCCTGAGGAGCACGTTGAAGCAGTCGATCACCAGCTGACGGGAGTCGGGCTCACCCCGGAACAGGCCGGCGGCGGCGGCGCGCATCTCCTGCAGGGCCACGTTGGTGGCGGCCAGGGAGCAGGCCTTCTCCAGCACGTCGCGAAGGCCGCGGGTGTTCACGGCCAGGATGCTCGGATCGCCGGCGATCACCGCGTAGCCCACATAGCGGAGGAACCAGGCCAGGTCCCGCAGCGACTTGCGCATGCGGGCGTTGCCGTAGATGGCCACCGAGATGGGGTTGAAGCCGCTGGGCAGCACGACGCGCACGTCGGCGTCGGCCTGGACACCCTCGAGGATGCGGCCGAGCAGACCACTGCCGCCGGATCCCTGGGCGAAGGTGCGAACCGAACGCTGGAACGCCGCCTGGTCGGCGGCGAGGGCGACACCGGCAGCGGCGCCGACGGCCGGGGTGCTGAGGGGGGCGTCGAGATAGGAGAGGGGCGTGCCGCCGGTGAAGATCCGGTTGGCGGCCCTGGCCACGATCGCGTCGGCGTTGGCTGAGATCCGTCGGGCGGCTTCGACGCGGATCTGGCCGCTGCGGAAGAAGGTGGTCAGGGCGTCCAGTTCGCCGCCGTCGGGGAAACGGTCCTGCTGCTCCGCCTTCCGGACGCTGGAGAGCGGCAGGGTGTCGTAGCGCTGGGGCGCCACCCTGGTGCTGCCGCTGCTGGCGGTCACGGTCATGAACGAGAGCGAGCCGGGCTGGGTCACGTTACGGCTGGCCCCCTGGCCCCCCGGGGCGGGATGAACAAATGTTTGCAGCCTTGCCGCAGGTTCCTGCTGAACGGCGGCCGGCGCCGTGGAATGCTGCCGGAACCTGCACCAAGGCAAGGATGGATCACCCCCCGGAGGCCCCGCTGGATGCCGCCACGCCGGTGGTGAGCGCCTTCTACGACCGCTTCCCCTACCCGGGGGACCCCCTCCAGGACGGTCCGCCACCGGGGTACAACTGGCGCTGGTGTGTCGACAGCGTGGTGGCGGCCGTGGACGGGGCGCTGCCGTCGGGGCCCCGGCCCTGGCGGATCCTCGATGCCGGCTGCGGCACGGGGGTGAGCACCGACTACCTCTGCCATCTCAACCCCGGCGCCGCGGTGCTGGCGGTTGACATCAGCGCCGGCGCCCTGGCGGTGGCCCGGGAGCGCACCGCCCGCTCCGGAGCCGCCGCCCGGGTGGCGGAGCTGCGCATCGAGCAGCGCAGCCTGCTCGACCTGGCGGGGGAGGGGCCCTTCGACTACATCAACTCGGTGGGGGT
>CAZBMT010000472.1:0-2062 GCA_964492645.1 uncultured Cyanobium sp.
CCAGCGCCTTCCGCGCCGGGCCGGTGTTCCTGGCCGGCGATGCCGCCCACGTGTGTTCCCCCGCCGAGGGACACGGCATGAACGGCGGGCTGCACGATGCCGCCAACCTGGCCTGGAAGCTGGCCCTGGTGCACCACGGCGTCGCGACCCCCGCCCTGCTGGACAGCTACGAGCAGGAGCGGCGGCCGGTGGCCCTGCAGATCTGCCGCTCCGGCGAGGCCACCGAGCAGGCCCACGGGCTGGAGGAACCCGCCGAGCGGGCCGAGCGCGACCGGGCGATCGCCGCGATGCTGGCCGATCCGGCGGCCCGCCGGCAGGAGGTGGTGGCGGAGGCCGAGATGAACGTGAGCTACGGCGGACCCCTGATCGTCGGGGGTGGCGGGGGCCGGCCCATCGAAGCGGGCCAGCGCCTGCCCACCACGATCGCGCTGCCGCCCGGGGCCGGCGCGGATCGGCTGCACCAGCTCACCCACCGCTGCGGCCACACGCTGCTGCTGCTGGCCGGCCCGGAGACGCCATCGGAGGCCATCGCCGGCCTGCAGGCCGAACTGGAGGCCGAGCGGGCGGCCGGCACGGTGCCGCCGGAGCTGGTGGAGGCGGTGGTGACCGTGCGGCTGGAGCAGGCGCCCAGCCTGGGCCTGGGGCCCCTCACCCTGCTGGCGGTGCGGCCGGATGGTTTCATCGGCCTGAGGGCTGACGTGGATCACCGCAAGGCGATGCGGCGGTATGGGGAGCTGGTGCTGGGCCACCTGAACCCTGCCTAGGATCGAATCAACTGTTTGCGCCTCCGCAGGGCCATGCTCACCCTGCCCCGCCAACTCAGCGAAGCGTTGCGACTTACGCCGGCCCAGTTCGCCGAACTCTGCGCGGCCAATCCGGAGGCGGTGCTGGAGCTGGCGGCTGACGGGCGTTTGATCGAGATGACCCCTGCAGGCGGCGAAACCGGGCGGCGCAACAACCAGCTGGCGGTCCAACTGGGTCTGTGGGCCCGCATCCATCCCGGCTGGTGCGTGTTCGACAGCTCCACCGGTTTCCTGCTGCCCGATGGCTCCGTGCTGAGTCCGGATGCCAGCGCGGTGCGGCAGGAGCGCTGGCAGGCCCTCTCCAGCGAAGCGCGCCAGGGTTTTCCGCCCCTCTGCCCCGATCTGGTGGTGGAGCTGGCCAGCCCATCCGACCGGCTGCCCGACCTGCGCCGCAAGATGGCGACCTACCAGGCGAATGGGGCCCGGCTGGGCTGGCTGCTGTTGCCCGAAAGCCGTGGTGTGGAGGTGTGGCACGCCAGTGGCGAACCGCAGCGGCTGGAGGGGCTGTCGGTGTTGGACGGGGAGCCGGAACTCCCCGGGCTGCGGCTGGATCTGGCGGAGCTCTGGGACGACTGACGGGTGATCCGTCACCGTGCGGGTGCTGCTCGCCAGGATGGTGGCCCCAGCGTCAGTGAGAGATCTGTGCCGACAGCCCTAGAGCAAGCCGTGCCGACAGAAGAGCCCACAGACGTGCCGACCACCACCTTCGCGGCGTTCGCCCAGCGGGCCGACTATTCGCTGCTGGATGGATTGCGGCCGGATCCCCAGGCCACCGCCGATGGCCACGACCATCGGCCCCGCCAGGTGTTCTCCGGCCATTACGTGCCGGTGACGCCCACCCCGCTGCCGGAGCCGGAGCTGGTGGCGCACAGCCTCACCCTCTTCGCTGAGCTGGGCCTGGGCGATGGCCTGGCCCAAGACGAAGCGTTCCGCCGGCTGCTCTCCGGTGACATCACGGCGGCCCAGGCGCCGATGCGCCCGTTCGGCTGGGCCACCGGCTATGCGCTCTCGATCTACGGCAGCGAATACATCCAGCAGTGCCCGTTCGGCACCGGCAACGGCTACGGCGATGGCCGGGCGATTTCCGTGTTCGAAGGCGTTTTCGCTGGCCGGCGCTGGGAGATGCAGCTCAAGGGCGGCGGTGCGACGCCCTACTGCCGAGGCGCCGACGGCCGCGCCGTACTGCGCTCCAGCGTGCGCGAGTTTCTGGCGCAGGAGTTGATGCATGCCCTGGGGGTTCCCACCTCCCGCTCGCTGAC
>CAZBMT010000473.1:0-2060 GCA_964492645.1 uncultured Cyanobium sp.
ACATCGCAGGCCTTGCTCTTGCTTCGGCCCCATTCGGGAACCTTCTTCAAGAAGTTCAGCCTGGCTTCGCGCCGCTCGTCCAGAGTCTCTCCATAGTAATTATACTCGTCGTTCCAGACGGGGGAGCTGTCTTCGCCGAAAAGCGAATCCCACATGTCCAGCAGCAGGTCTTTTTGAGAAGCCGTGGAGCGGCTGCTTTCTGTCAGCTCCGGGATGGCCCGGCTGCCAAGTCTCAGAGAGGCGATCCGCTCCTGAGGCAGACATTTCTGCTCTATGCCGGAGGAGAGAGACATCAGATCAGGGAGCTTTTTGAGCTCTTCCAGTCCTCTGTTGAAGACAAGATCATAGAGCATCAGATAAATCCTCCAGGGATCGGCGGGCTTCTTTTCACTATCGCTCTGGGAGCCCAGACCGTAGCAGAAAGGCATATCATTTGTAATACTGTAGTGGTCGTAGAGCCCCGGATGGAAAACGGCTTTTACTCCGGTCTCCTGCCTGTCGGCGGCTACGCGAACAATACTGGTCTTTACCGCAAGACTCCTGTTGGTAAAAAAGAGCTTCAGGAACTTCTCGAAATCCACCTCAACAGGCATTTTATTGACCGTGAACTTCAGATGATTTTCGGAAATGGAGCTGGGAATTTCGAGCATGTATCCGGTCTGGAAGACGCTGATGACATTGCCCTCCTGATCCTCAAGACGGCAGGAGGTAATACTTGTGATTCCCGGCAGAGTACGGAGACTCTCGTACAGAGCCGTTCCCGTTCGCTCCTGGTCGGGATTGACGGCTTCCAGCCTCTCGTTGAACATATCGGGCCCGTCCATCCATTCGTCGAGCTTCAGGCCGGCGCCGTGGATCAGGGTGGCCACCTGAAGGGCGCTGAGCAGGCCGTCGCCGCTCATGCCGTGGCGGGCCGAGAGGATGTGCCCCGACTGCTCGCCCCCCAGGCCGGCCCCCAGGGCCTCCATGGCGGCGTGCACGTGCTGATCGCCCACGTCGGTGCGCTCCAGCACCCCGCCGCTGGCCTGCCAGGCCCGCTCGAAGCCCAGGTTCGACATCACCGTCGCCACCAGACGGTCGTCGGGCAGCTGGCCCTCCCGACGCAGGGCGGAGCCCCACAGATAGAGGGTGTGGTCACCGTCCACCACCCGGCCGCGGCCGTCCACCGCCAGCATCCGGTCGGCGTCGCCGTCGAAGGCGAAGCCCATGTCGGCGCCGCTCTCCAGCACCGCCCGCTTCAGGGGCTCCAGGTGGGTGCTGCCGCAGCCCTGGTTGATGCGCTCGCCGTCCGGCTCGCCATGCAGCACCAGCACCTCGGCCCCGAGGGAGCGGAACAGCTCCTCACCGCAGGCGGTGGCCGACCCCCAGCAGAGGTCGAGCACGAGGCGGCAGCCGTCGAGCCGCTGGCCGCCGCTGCTGGCCCGCAGGGACTCGACGTAGTCCGCCAGCAGGTCAGGGCGCGCCACCTCCCGTCCGCTGCCCGCCAGCGGCGGCGGCTCGGTGCGGCCCTGGAGACCCGCCTCGATCGCCTGCTGGCGGGCCGCCACGAGCTTGGCGCCGCTGGCGCCGAACACCTTGATGCCGTTGTCGTGGGGGGGGTTGTGGCTGGCGGACACCATCAGGCCGCCGGCGGCACCCTGGCGCCGGACCGTGCCCGGCACCGCCGGGGTGGGACACAGGCCCAGCTGCCACACCTCGCGGCCGGCGGCCATCAGGCCGGCGCTGAGCGCCGCCACCAGCATCGGCCCGCTGCGGCGCGAGTCGGTGCCGATCACCACCGGCCCGGCGGCCTGGAGCACCACGCCGGTCCAGTAGCCCACCTGCAGGGCCAGGGCGGGGGTGACGCTGGTGCCGACGCGGCCGCGGATGCCGTCGGTGCCGAAGCGGGCCACGCCCTCGGCCAGGGGTGCCCCGAGGGGGGACACCACCGGATGCGACGCCGCTTCTCCCATGCCGCTGCCCTCACTGGGGAGCAGGCTACGTGCCGTGCCTGGGACGCCGCGGCCACCACGGCCGGCGGGGCTCAGCGCCAGCGGGGCGGCCACCAGCGCCAGCGCAGC
>CAZBMT010000474.1:0-2059 GCA_964492645.1 uncultured Cyanobium sp.
TGCCGCCGGCCGGGGCCGCTGCCGCCGCCGACCACCCCCTGGCCCTGCGCTGCCTGGCCTGCGCCGAGACCGTCGATGGGGCCCTCGAGGCGCTGGATTTCCGCACGGCGGCCGCCGCGATCCTGGAGCTGGCCGAAGCGGCCAACGGCTTCCTCAACGATCGCGCCCCCTGGAAGGCGATCAAGGCCGAGGAGGGGCGCGCCGGAGTGGCCGAGGACCTCTATGCCGTGCTGGAGACCAGCCGCTGGGTGGCCGTGCTGCTGGCCCCCCTCCTGCCGGATCTCTCCGGCCGCATGCTTGAGCAGTTGGCCCAGCCGGCCCTGGTGGGCGCCAGCGGCTGGACGGCGGCCCGACACTGGGGAAGGCTGGCCAGTGAGCTGGTTCTGCCCGAACCGACGCCGGTGATGCACCGACTGGAACTGGATTCCCCCCTTTGACGCTTCCTCTCCCTGCGCGACGCTGGCGCCTGTCGGCCCTGCTGGTGCTGCTGCTCACGGGCTGCGGCCGCGGCGATGTCGCCCGCGAGACGGCCCCCACCCCCTTCGTGTTCCGTTCCCTGGATCTGCGCCAGCAGGATGTACTAGGCCGGCCCAACTGGGAGCTGACCAGCCCCGAGGCCCGCTACGACCTGCGCCGTCGCGTCGCCCGGGCCCTGCAGCCCCGCGGCGTGATCTACAGCGACGGCAAGCCGGCCTACCGGGTGGAGGCCTCCACCGGCACCGTGATCAACGATGGCGCCGTGATCCTGCTGGAGGGCCGGATCCGGCTGCAGCGGCTGGGGAAGGAGCCGGTGATGATCCAGGGCTCCCGGGTGCGCTGGCTTCCCTCCCGCAACCTGATGGAGATCGACCGCCACCCGGAGGGTTTCGACCCCCACACGCGGCTCTCCGCCCAGCGGGCCACCTTCCGCCTCGACAAGGACACCCTGGAGCTGCAGGGCAGGCCGCAGCTGCAGCGCTGGGCCCGGGCCTTCGATCCCTTCCGGGCCAACCCCGTCGGCGCCCCCCAGATCCTGGTGACGGTGAGTTCGGTGCAGTGGCAACCCGGCAGCGGCAGCCTCAGTGCCCGCGGACCGGTGCTGGGCGAGCGGCGGCCACCGGGCTCGACCACCACCCGCCCGCTCCAGACCCTCACCGCCACCTCCCTGAACGGCAACACCCGGACCCAGCTGTTCAACCTCGGGCCACCGGTGCTGTTCAGCGACCCGGCGGTGGCCGGCGGGGCCAGTGCCCGGGGCCAGGCCCTGCAGGTGGACGCCGCCCAGCACCTGGTGCGGATCCCCTCGGGCTGCTTCCTGCAGCAGGACGGGGCCAGCCTCGAGGCCCAGAGCTGTTCCTGGAACTGGCAGACCCAGGCGGTCACCGCCGATGGCGCGGTGCTGCTGCAGCGCCCTGCCAGCCGCCAGCTCACCCGCGGCAGCGTGCTGCGGGGCCAGCTGGGCGAGAAGGGGGCCGTGGTGGTGACCAACCCCGGGGGCCGGGTGTTCAGCCAGTTCCAGGTGCCGCCGTCGGCGGCGGCGCCTCGACCGGTGACACCGCGCCCGAAACCCGAGCCAATTCGCCTGTGAGCCTGCGGGCCCAGCCCTCGATCCAGAGCAGATCGCTGCGGCTGAAGCAGCGGGGCGACCAGCCGCCCAGCACCAGCACCCCCTCGCTGCCGAGGGGCTGGACCACCACCGCCGGCACCCCGGTGGGCAGGCTGCTGAATTCATCCCGGCCCGGGTAGAGCTTCAGGTCCACCAGGGAGATGGCCTTGCCGCTGGCCATGCTGCGGGCACAGATCGGCCCGGGCCGGAAGTCGCCGCTGCCCAGCACGCCCCGCTCCAGCAGCGTGAGGCCACGCCAGTGGAGCAGCACCACCGCGGCCGGGGTCGCCGTGAGCAGCATGGTGCTGCCCCAGCCCAGCTCCTCGGCCATGGGCCCCTCCAGATCCGGGGCCAGCCGCAGCCCCTCGGGACCCTCGAGCGACACCCGCTCCGGGGCCACGGGCTCCACCCGCTGCCACAGCAGGGCCACCAGCAGCAGCAGCACCGCCAGGATGCTGGCCAGCACCGAGGCCC
>CAZBMT010000475.1:0-2057 GCA_964492645.1 uncultured Cyanobium sp.
GCCGCGAAGCCGCCGCAGACCACGTCACCGAGCACGTCGAAGATCACCACGTCGGTGTCCTCGAGCAGGTGGTGCTCCTTGAGCAGCTTCACCGTCTGGCCGGTCACATAGCCGCCGCAGCCGGTGCCGGCCGGGGGGCCACCCGATTCCACGCACATGACACCGTTGTAGCCCTCGAAAACGAAGTCCTCGGGCCGCAGTTCCTCGGTGTGGAAATCGACGGTCTCGAGGATGTCGATGACCGTCGGCACCATCTTCTTGGTGAGGGTGAAGGTGGAGTCGTGCTTCGGATCACAACCGATCTGCAGCACCCGCTTGCCGAGCTTGGAGAAGGCGGCGGAGAGATTGGAGGAGGTGGTGGACTTGCCGATGCCGCCCTTGCCGTAGACGGCGATGACCAGGGCCCCCTCCTCGATGTTCATCGACGCATCCTGGTGCACCTGCAGGCTGCCCTCGCCGTCTTCTCGGGGGTTGGTGCGGGAGGCGGGTGGCTGGAGGGTGGTGGTCATGGGGGAGTCGGGAGGTGCCGGCACGCCGGCGGATCACACGTCACATCACAGCCTGCTCAGAACGGATCCCGGCTGTCAGGGGTTCACGCAAACCGAAACATGGGGGTTTCGAAACGTCTCTGCAGTGCATCCCTGAGCCGCCCATACCGAAGCTCCAGCAGGAAGCGCAGGGACGGCTGATTCAGAGTCAGTCACAGCCTTTCTTGCCGAGGCTGCGAGCATGGGTTGAGGTCGGCGGAATGACCTCCTCCCTGCGCCCGAAAGCGCCTCTGCTGCAACCGATCTCGATCTGATCAGCTACCTCAAGGGGATTCCGGATCCCCGGATGGGGCGTGGGGTGTGAATTCCGGCCTGGTACCTACTGCTGGTGGCCGTGTTACGTATCCAGTGGCGATACCAGAGCCTACAGGATCTGGAGCGTTTTGCCATCCGCCACCACTGCGTGTTGACCGAGGCGCTGGGCCTGGAGCTGCGGCGACCGCCATCGGATTCCTCGTTCCGCTACTTCTTTCTGAAGGTGGACGTGGCGGCGCTGTGTGCTGCCATCCGTGACTGGACGATCGCTCAGATCCCCGGTGACGTAGCGGATCTCGATCAGCTGGGTGTGACGGCAAGACGTTCCGAGGTTCCATTGCCCACCGACGGTGGCGGTTCGGCCTATGGCCTCCGGCCGACTGCGTCGACATTGCCCAGGTGACGCTCTACTCCGCCGCCCTGGGCGTGGCGTACTGCTTCGCAGAAGCCTGACGGCTACAGCCAGGCCTGCTACGCCACCGGCGAGAACCACGAACGAGCGGTGCTGCGGCAGCTCCTCGGCGAGCTGGATCTGGAGGGGGTGCTGATCCAGGCAGATGCCCTGCACACCCAGAAGCCGTTTTTCGGCAACTCCAGGAGCAGGGGGCCCACTTCCTCCTGACGGCGAAGGCCAACCGGAAGAAGCTGCACCGACAGATCCGCAGCCAGTTTCACGGAAAGCGCAAGATCCCTTATGTAGCCAGGAATCACGAGATCAGCCATGGCCGTACTCTCACCTGGATGCTGCGTGCCGAAGCGGCCTCAGAGCACATCGCCCAGGCCGGGATCAGCACCAGCTGGATCGTGGAGGTGGTGGCCACCGGCAGCCGCGACGGCAAGCCCTTTCAGCCATCCATCTCTTCCACACCAGCCTGCGCACCACCCCAGGAACCCTGCTGAAACTGGTGCGAGAGCACTGGAGTATCGAGGGCTGGCGCTGGATTCGGGACACCCAGCTCCATGAGGACAGCCACCGCTATCGGAGCAATGGCGCCGGCGCGATAGCCACGCTGCGAACCGCAGCGATGAACCTGCTGAGGCTGGCCCGATGTCGGTCGATTCGGGCCGGGATGCAGGCGATGATGCACGACATCACGGGCTTGCTGGGGATGGCCACGCGCCAGGCATCCCCGAACCCATGGTGAGACTTTTAATCAGCCCTGGGTTTATTCTAGTCTCAGTCTTGAGTCTGGATTGATCTTAGCGGGTTTTTCAGGGGTTCCATAAGGGATCAGGCTTGCAGTACATCCGTGC
>CAZBMT010000476.1:0-2044 GCA_964492645.1 uncultured Cyanobium sp.
TCGGTCTGAACGCCACCATCTGAACCGTCGGCCTTGGCCTTCTTGCCTTTGACCTTCAGACCTGCGAGGTTAAGGGCAGCTGTGATGGCTTCTCTGGTGTCTTCCAGTCCACGTTCTGTGAGGGCTGTTTCGATGTGGGAGACGATGCGGTTGGTGCGAGTGCCCAGCTCTTCCTCTTCAAGCAGGCCCATCTGGGCGAAAGCCTTGCGCTGGGCGCGCTTCAGGCACTGAGAGGAGATGCGGGCGCGGCGTGTACCACCGAACATCGCAGTCTTGGGGGCCCCAACGTCGTCCCTGTTGAGGCAGCCAGGGGCGACGTTCTGGAGAATGCTGATGTCGATGTAGGTGCTCATGGGAAGGTCTCGGTGGAGGGGCTTGGTCAGGTAGCGGAGGTGTCTTGGTCAGTGGATGAGCCCCAGAAGATGCGGGCCCATCTGGTCTGGACGTAGCGGGCTGGATGGCCCCAGCCGAGCATGTCGTCGAGCAGGGCCGGCCAGTCGAGGCTTATGCGTTGGCTTGCGACCAGTTGGACGATCTGGCGCAGACGCCAGGCGAGTTCATCGGCGTCTGAATCAAGAAGTTGCACGAAGCGGCGCTCAGTCCCCTGAGCTGTCTTGGCCAGCTGGCGCAGCGCCTCAGGCAAAGCCACAGGTTTGCCCCGGCCCTGCCGAACGGCAGAGGCCCAGCAACCGGCAGCGAGGTAGGCCATGGGCCTGGTGTACGCAGGCTCACCGCGCAGCAGCGGTTCGACCAGGGGAAAGGCCGGGGCATGAAGCTCTGGCCGATCAGCGGTCATGCAGCGCCGGAGCGTGGCTACAGCACTGGAATCGGTGCTGGCCTTGCGCTCCAGGGCCGAAAAGAAGGAGGAGGAATCCATCGGAGGGAGCGGCTATCGGACAGGCGCCTTGCAGTCCTTTGGAGGGTAGTAGCCATAGAGCGGCAGTGGAATCTCCACCTTGTGGGGTGGGTGCAGATGCGGAATCGTGCAGCCGCGCAGAACCTAAAGGTGGGGCCCATCCCCACTCGTGTGGGGCGTACACCGTTATGCCACTGTCTCCGGCGCAGCCAACCCGGCCATCACTTTCCCGAGAGCGTGACTGGCTTTGCCCTGGGCCCGCAGCGCCCGGCCGTCGTCGCCGATCTGGCGGCAGCAGTGGTCCCAGACTATCCGCACTGCGAGGCGGAGCGTCTGACGCCAGCCCTCCAGTACGGCATCGCCCGTGGCGCCATCGCCCAGGGCGTGCAAGGCACCCCAGAACTCAGTCTCCAATGATCCCCAGAACAGGGAATCGGCCTGGAGGCTGCTGCGCAGGCACGCCACATCCTTGGGATCCGCACCCGCGTCACTGCCCTGATCCAGCCAAAGGCGACAGAGGGAGGAAACGGCGCCGAACAGAGCCCGCGATGTCTCGCTGGCCTGCATGAGCATGGCCTCGACCACGGCCTGGACCTCGGCGTTGCCTACCAGGGCCGGGGCCAGGTGGCGCTGCTCCAGGCGCCAGAGAACGGTCTTCGCTTGGTTGCTGGTATCGGGCAGGGTGCCGCCAGCCAGGAGCTCCACGGGCTCGTAGTTGCCCAGGGCCATCTTGACCTTTGCAGCGTGCTCGAGCACGGCAGGCGGCGCAGGGCCGGCACCGCCTAGAAGGGCCATGGCATCGCGCCAGAGGGCGCGGCCTTCCCGCAGGCTCAGGGAAACGGGTCCCTTGGGGCCCTGCGCCACCGCAGCCATCGGGTCTAAAGTAGGTAGGGCCTCTGGGCTTGCCAGCCCGGCACCGTGGTACATGCGTGAGCTGCCTTCCACCAGCAGAACGGCACGTACTTGAGCGGTGTAGCGCTGAGCTGGCCCCGCGGGGAGGAAGGTGGTGCCTGCGTTCAGCTCGTCAAGCGTTGGCAGCGCCACCTCCCAGCAGGGTTGATCGAGCTGGTGTTCTTCTGCCGTCTGATGCAGGAGATTCAGCGCCAACGTGGAGTGCAGACTCGGGCCTACCGGGAGGATGAGCTGCAGCTTTGAGCCGAACCCGCGAGACGCGGAGGTGCGGATCTT
>CAZBMT010000477.1:0-2041 GCA_964492645.1 uncultured Cyanobium sp.
CCTGCCGGCGGTGATGGCCAACATCACCAACACCGTGGCCCTGGCGCCCGGCTACATGGGCGCCACCATGGCCCAGCGCGGCGATCTGCGGGGCCAGCGGCGACGGCTGTGGCTGCTCCTGCCAGCCGGCGCTGCCGGCGGTCTGGTGGGCGGCCTGCTGCTGCTGCACACCGGCGAGCGGCTGTTCACCCAGCTGGTGCCGTACCTGATCCTGTTCGCCTCCGGGCTGCTGGCGATCCAGGAACCCGTGCGCCGCTGGGTGCAGCGCCGCTCCGAGCGCCGCGGCCGACCCCCCTCGGAACTCTGGGCCTTGCCGCCGGTGTTCCTGGCGGCCATCTACGGGGGCTTCTTCGGCGGCGGGCTGAGCGTGATCGTGCTGGCGGTGCTGGCCCTCACCCTTGAGGACGACCTCACCCGCCTCAACGGGCTCAAGCAGGCGGTGGCCTTCGCCACCAACCTCACCGCCGCCGCCTTCTTCCTGTTCTCCGGCCAGGTGGCCTGGGCCTTGGCGGCGGCCATGGCCATCGGCGCCATCCTCGGCGGGGCGCTGGGGGGCCGGCTGGCGTCGCGGATCCGGCCCGCCAGCCTGCGCACCCTCGTGGTGGCGGTGGGCGTGGTGGTGGCGGTGATCTACCTCATCAGGTCCTGAGCGCAGGGTCGTGTCTCAGCGGCGGCGTATCTTGCCCCGAGTCGCCGGCGAAGCTGTGGCCGCAAGCGTCCTGCGCCGCTCCGGGGCGGCGGGCCTGGTGTTGGGCCTGGCCGTGGCACTCCAGCCGCCGGCGGCCGTCCGCAGCGCCGAGGCGCCATCGGGGCCGCCGCCCCCACCACGCCAGGTGACGGCGGCCAGCCTGGCCGCCGCCCTGCCCCGGCTCGAAGCCCTGGCCACGGAGCTGCTGGGCCGCACCGGTGTTCCGGGCCTGGCCATCGTGGTGGTGCATGCCGACCGGGTGGTGTTCCTGAAGGGCTACGGCCTGCGGCGGGTGGGTGAGCCTGGTGCGGTGGATGCCGACACCGTCTTCCAGCTGGCCTCGCTCTCGAAACCGATCGCCGCCACGGTGGTGGCCGGCCTGGTGGGCGATGGGCGGGTGGGCTGGGACGATCCGGTGCTGCGCACCCTGCCGGAGGCCCGCATCGGCCCGCCGGCCTTTGCCGCCGCTGTGACCATCCGCGACCTGCTCTCCCACCGCAGCGGCCTGCCCGACCATGCCGGTGATCACCTCGAAGACCTGGGCTTCGATCGGGCCACGATCCTGGAGCGGCTGCGGCTGCTGCCCACCGGCAACCGCTTCCGCGCCGCCTACGCCTACACCAACTTCGGCTACACCGCCGGTGCCGTGGCGGCGGCAAACGCCGTGGGGAGCCCCTGGGAGCAGCTCTCCAGCGAGCGGCTCTACCGCCCCCTGGGCATGACCCGCACCAGCTCCCGCCACGCCGATTTCTCGGGCGCCGCCAACCGCGCCTCCCTGCACGTGCCGGAGGGGGGCCGCTGGGTGGCCAGATACCAGCGGGATGCCGATGCCCAGGCGCCCGCCGGCGGTGTCAGCTCCAGCGTGCGGGATCTGGGCCAGTGGCTGCGGCTGCAGCTGGCCGGCGGCCGCCTCGATGGCCGTGCGGTGGTGGACGGCGCCGCCCTGGCCGAAACCCACCGGCCCCAGAGCATCAGCCAGCCGCCCCGCGATCCGACCACCGACCGTGCCGGCTTCTACGGGCTGGGCTGGAACGTGAGCTACACCGACCGGGGCACGGTGCAGCTGAGCCATTCGGGTGCCTTCGATCTCGGCGCCGCCACGGCCGTCTACCTGCTGCCGGCGGAATCCCTCGGCATCGTCGTGCTCTCCAACAGCCAGCCGCTGGGGGTGCCGGAGGCCCTCAGCCTCAGCTTCCTCGATCTGGCCACCACAGGCGCGGTGAAGCGCGACTACCTCACCGCCATCCGCCCGGTGTTCCAGGCCATGGAGCAGCAGGACTACCCCGTCGTGGTGAGCCCGGCCCGGCCCCTGCCGGCCCGCCCCGCCGAGGCCTACACCGGCACCTACGCCAA